>JBDHQY010000043.1:0-10109 GCA_039807315.1 Steroidobacter sp.
CGGCGCGCTGGAGATGGTGCAGCTGTGGGTGAATCTGCCGGCGCACGACAAGATGACGCCGCCGGGTTACCAGACGCTGCTGGACCGGGACATTCCCAGCATCGAGCTGGCGGACAGCGCAGGCCGCGTGCGCGTGATCGCGGGCGAGTTCGCTGGGCGCCGCGGCCCGGCGCGAACCTTCACCTCGATGGACGTGTGGGACGTACGCCTGAACCAAGGTCGCTCGACGCAGTTCGAGATTGCGGCCGGACGCACTCTGGCGCTGGCGATCCTGCACGGCAACGTGACCGTGAACGGCACACAGGCCGCGCACGCAGGCCAGCTCGTCGTGTTCGATCGCGCGGCAACGAGCATTGCCCTGGAAGCGAGCACCGACGCGACGCTGTTGCTGCTGAGCGGCGAGCCCATCGACGAGCCCATCGTCGGCTATGGACCGTTCGTCATGAACACGCAAGGCGAGATCCAGCAGGCCATCGACGATTTCAACAGCGGCCGCTTCGGCCAGATGCGCTGAGCGTCACTGGCGCCCGGGCTCTGCGGGGATCAGCTCTACCTGGTAGACAACCGCAGCCTGCCCGGGCCTCAGCCATCTGCAAATTGCGACGCGCGATGCGGTCGAGATTCAGGCCTTTCGTTCCCGCGCGATGAATGCGTCGATGTCGCGCCCCAGTACCACCATCGGCACGCCGCCGCCCTGCACCACCGCGTCGTTGAAGCGGCGCAGATCGAATTTCGCGCCGAGCGCCTTCTGTGCCTTGGCGCGCTGACGATTGATCTCGCTATGGCCGACCTTGTAGCCGCAGGCCTGTCCCGGCCAGGCGCAGTAACGATCGACCTCGCCGCTCACTTCCTCGAGGCTCGAACCGTTGCTGCTGGCGAACCATTGGATCGCCTGTTCGCGGCTCCAGCGCTTGGCGTGCAGGCCGGTATCGACCACCAGCCGGCAGGCGCGGAACGCGATGGACTGCAGGTATCCCAAACGGCCCACCGGGTCGTCGTCGTAGACGCCCAGCTCCGCCGCGAGCTGCTCGGCGTACAGTGCCCAGCCTTCCGAGAAGGCATTGAACGCCAGCAGCGAGCGCAGCAGCGGCAACTTGAACGTGTACTCGCCCTGCCAGACATGGCCCGGGATGGCTTCGTGGTAGGTCAGCGTCGGCAGGCTGTAGGTGGTCCAGATGGCGGTGGTGCGCAGATTGATCCAGAACTTGCCCGGCACCTTGCCGTCGATGGTGCCCGGACCGCCGTAGGCGCCCGGCGCTCCCGGCTCCACCTCGGGCGGCAGGCGCTTTATTTCCAGATTGCCTGGCACCAGCGTTGCGAACGCGCGCGGCAATCGCGAGCGGATATCGCTCACGCGAGATTCGAGCAAAGCCATGATGCGCGCACGGCCTTCGTCATTGTCCGGAAACAGAAAGCGCGGCTGTTTGCCGAGCGCGGTCATGCGCTCGCCGACAGTCCCCCGAGTCAGTCCCTGGCCCTTCAGGATGCCATCCATCTCCGCCTGCAACTCGCGCAGCTCTTCCTGGCCTTGATCGTGAATTTCGTTCGGCGTCATCCGCGTGGTAGTCGCCGCCCGTAGCGCCCAGGCGTAGTACGCATCTCCTTGCGGCAGTTTCCAGACACCGGCGTCCGCCGTGGCGCGCTTGCGATGCGCCTCGAGCTCGGCAATCTGCCGATCCAGCGCCGGAGCGATTTTTTCCGCGGCGATCTTCGCGGCCTGGGCACCGAAATCGCCCGGCATTCGCTGCGTTCGCTGCGCCAGCGAGGTCACCAGCGACCACTCCTCCACCTTGCCGCCGCGCGCGATCTTGATCTGGCTCAGTGTCTTGTCGAGCAGGAAATCCGGCGCAATCACTCCCTGCGCCGCCGCACTCTTCAGACGCTCGGTCTCACCGTCCAATTGACCGGCGTAAGCCGCCAGGCGTGCCAGGTAGGCATCCGCGTCCTCGCGTGTTTCCACCGTATGTTGTTCGTCCAGCACACTGGGAATCTCGAGAAACGCACCGGTGTTCTGCGCAACGACATAGGGCGCGTTGCGCCACGACCAGCTCGTGTTGAGGATCGCAGTATCGCCATAGGGGAAGGCAAAACCTTCGGCCGCAAACTCATCCGCGGTGCGCATGACATCCACGTCGATCCGTGCCGCAGCGCCGAGACTGGCTGTGTCGATCGATTTGATCCGCTCGATCCGCTTCGCCACCTGCCGCGCAATGGCGGTCTGCCCGGCCGCCGACCGGTCCGACAAACGAGCCTTCAAAGCGGCGCGCGCACCGCTATCGATACCCAGCGCGGTGGCGTTCTCCGGATAGGCGAGCAGCAGCTCTTCGGCGAATTCCGCCAGCAGCTTTTCGGCTGCCGCGTCGCCCTTCACGGTACTGCTGTCGGCACGCGCCGGCAGATTGGCGGCAGCGACGACAGAACCGGCACCCACGATGAAATCGCGGCGGGAAGTGCTCATCGAGAACTCTCCTTGCCATCGAAGGAAGTCAGTGACGCGCCATCATAGCCCCGTCACCGCGCGTTGGGGATCTGCCCGCAGCCCGGCAACGAGGCGGTTGCAGCGACCACCGATTGAATTCGAACGGCCTGCCGCGCCGTCAGGATCGCTGCGCGGCAGGCCTGACTCGAGCTCGAGCGATGCATGCAGTGACCGTGACTTTCACGCTCGAGCGCCGCTCACGACTCATGCATTCCTACAGCAACCGCTCGGCGATCTGCACCGCATTGAGCGCCGCGCCCTTGAGCAGCTGATCGCCGGCGCAGAACAGCGAGATCGACCGGCCGCTGTCGTCGCTCAGATCGCGCCGGATGCGGCCGACCAATATGTCGTCCGCGCCGCTGGCGTCCTTCGGCATCGGGAAGTAGTTGCGCTCGACGTCGTCCACGATCTTGACGCCGGGTGCCGTCGCCAGGATGCGGTGCACTTCGTCCGGACCGATCGGGCGTTCGCATTCGAAGGTCAACGAAACACAGTGAGCCCGCAGTACCGGCACGCGCACGCAGGTGGCCGATAGCCTGAGATCGGGCTCGCCGAAAATCTTGCGCGCCTCGGCAATGACTTTCGCCTCCTCTTCGTTGTAGCCGGTCTGCGGATCGACCTGGGTGTTGTGGCTGAAGAGATTGAACGCGTACGGATGTGGCAGCACCTTGGGTTCGTACGGCCTGCCTTCCAGCTCGGCACGAGTGGCTTCGCGCAATTCCTCCATCGCCGCGGCGCCGGCCCCGGAAGCCGCCTGGTACGTCGAAATGATCAGGCGCCGGATGGGATTGCGCTGGTGGATCGGCCACAGCGGCGTCATCGAGATGACGGCGGCGCAGTTGGGATTGGCGATGATGCCGGGATGGTGCGCCAGCCGGTCCGCGTTGATCTCCGGCACCACCAGTGGAATGTCCGCCTGCATGCGGAAAGCCGACGAGTTGTCGACGACGATGGCACGGCGCGATGCGGCCAGCGGCGCATAACGCCGCGACACCGAGCCACCGGCCGAGAAGAACGCGAGATCCACGCCGTCGAACGACGAGTCGCTCAGTTCCTCCACCGTGATCGAGCCCCCGGCGAACGGCAGCTGCTTGCCGGCGGAGCGCCCCGATGCGAAGCCGCGAACTCTGGCGTAGGGAAAGCGCCGTTTCTCCAGACAGCGCAGGATCTCGACGCCGACGGCACCGGTTACCCCAACGACCGCGACGACCGGCTGCGCGGGGATGCGACGCCCGACCGGATTGGGACTGGATTGCATTGCTCAAGACTCCTCACGGGCAGCGCCCGAACCATGGAAAAGCTCGCTACTCGCTCGCACACGCGACTTGCGCATCGCGTGCGGACGATCGGCCTGCCTGGAGCGTGGGGTCCTGAAATGCAAAGGCCCCGGCGGTTTCCCGGCGGGGCCTTGATGTTCGCGTTGGACTGTCTTCTTTAAAGCGCGCGCACCCCGAGCACCCCACCGTTGGGCTTGCGGGTTTTTTTCGTGCGCTTGAGCGTCGACAGCGTCATGGGCGGCAAAGCTAGCGCAAATGATGCGGCGCTGTAAAGGCGACCGATGAGCGCTCGCTTGGAGTGCAGAACAAACTGCGCGAATACGCCCAGCCGCCCGGCGCTGCAAAAGCAATCGGCCACCTGCGAGTCGCAAGCTTGCCGCAGCGGTCGGCGCCCGATTTTCGCGCCCGCTATTGCCGATCATGCTCGGCAGGTCTCACACTACCCGGGCTCGAGAGCGAATCTGCCGTCAATACCTCCGACCATCGCCGTGATCTCGATCTTCCGCTGCTCCGACTACATTCAGGCCCAACTGCTGGCAGGGCTGCTCAGGGAGCACAACATCGAGGTCTTCCTGCAGGGCGCCATGCTGCAAGGCGCGCTCGGCGAGTTGCCTGCCATGGGACATCTCTCCCTCATGGTCGACGTCGCGGACCGGGTTGCCGCCGAGCGCATCATCGCCGCCTACGAGCGTGGCGACCTGGAGCTCGACGAAGAAGACGCGGAGTAGTCGCGACCGCTCACTGCGCCAGCTGCGGATACCGCAACAGCAGTGCCCGCAGCACCATGCAAAAGGTGTAATTCGCACACCGATACGCAACACTCGGAGAGACCTCATGACAGCAGCCGGGCGCATCCGGGTCGGCATCGGCGGTTGGAGCTACCCGCCCTGGCGCGAGACGTTCTATCCGCAAGACGTCGGCAGGAACGATGAGCTCGTCTACGCGAGCCGCAGGCTGAGCGTCATCGAGATCAACAGCACCTTCTATCGGTTGCCCAAGCCGGAGATCTTCGCCAGGTGGCGGGAAGCGACACCGCACGATTTCATGTTCTCGATCAAGGCGCCTCGCTACATCGCGCAGCGCAAGGTCCTGGCCGAAGCGCGCTCGTACGTGGAGCGCTTCATCGGTGGCGGCATCGCCGAGCTGCGCGACCGGCTCGGACCCATCCTGTGGCAACTCACTCCACAACAGAAGTTCGAGCCTGACGATCTGCAGCGCTTCCTCGAATTCCTTCCGGACGCAATCGATGGCCTGGCGCTGCGCCATGCGCTGGAAGTTCGGCACGCGAGCTTCGCGGATGCGCGCTTCCTGGAAATTGCTCGCGCGCACAGGATCGCAGTCGTATTCGAAGACGACGCGAGCTATCCCGGCTTCGCCGACGTGACCGGCGATTTCATCTATGCGCGACTGCGCCGCAGCGAAGCTGCGGAACCGACCGGGTATTCGCCGCCGGCGCTGCAAACCTGGGCTGACAGAGCTAGAACCTGGGCACGCGGCGGCGAACCCACCGATCTGCCACGCGTTCAGAAAGAGCGCTGTAGCAAAACGCTGCCACGCGACGTGTTCATATATTTCATCAATGGTGCCAAGGAGCGCGCCCCCGCCGCGGCCATGCGGCTGATCGAAAACCTCGCCGGCTGACGGGCCGGCTCGCCAGCAGGCCACCCGGGGCGGCTCTTGTATTGAGAACAATCGGTCCCATCAACCGTCTCGAAACCCATCTGCAGAGTCTGCGAGAAACTCCGATGAGCGATTCCATTCACGTCGTCTGCGGGCACTGCGATTCGGTGGTACGCGTACCGCAGGAGCGGCTGGTCGAATCGCCTCGCTGCCCCAGATGTCATTCCTTGCTGTTCGAAGGACATCCGCTCGAGCTGCGGAGCGCGAGCTTCGAACAACATCTCACCCGCAGCGATCTGCCCCTGATCGTGGATTTCTGGGCGCCGTGGTGCGGGCCTTGCCGCATGATGGCGCCTCACTACGAAGAAGCTGCGCGGCGTTTCGGACCCCGGGCGCGATTTGCGAAAGTGAACTCCGACGACGAACCCACGCTGTCCGCGCGCTTCGGCATTCGCGGCATTCCAACGTTGATCGTGTTTCGCGGCGGCAAGGAAGTGGCACGCCAATCCGGCGCGATGGACCTGGGCACGCTGGAGCGCTGGCTGAATGCAGCGCTGGCATGACCGCCGCGATCTCAATGGAAGCTATGCGCGCGAAGTAAGGCGCAGGTCGCGCGTCAGCCGCATCGCATCTTCGATACCGCTGTAATAGCCCGGCACCGAACCCGACTCCCGGTATCCAAGCGCGGCGTAGAACCGGCGTGCCTCGTGATTGCCGGCACGCACTTCCAGATTGATCCTAAACAGGCCAGCGACGATCGCGCTCTCTTCCACCCACGCGATCAGGCGACGGCCCACGCCGCTGCGCTTGCGCGACTGCGCAACTCCGATCAGCGTCAGATGCACTACCTCGCTGCTGAACTGCGCCATGGCGAAGCCCACCAGCTCGCGGCCATCCTTCGCGGTCACCATCAGATTCTCGCGCTCCTTCATGTGCGCCGCGACACGACGCGGCGTCCAGCGCCAGGGCAACCCCGGCTCGATCAGGGTACGCGACATGTTCGCAATGGCCGGTGCATCGCCGATCTTCGCCGGTCCCAGGACAATCGAGCTCATGCTGCCGAGCATACTGCAGATCGCCCGGCGCGGTTCCTGAAGTCGCCGCTCCGAGAGCGGCAACGAGATCCTTCATGTGCCGTTCGCCCACTGCAGCCCCCGGAACCGCCCGACGCTCCCACCTGCGCAGCCGGCCGGCCAGCGTTGCATCACACTTTTCGCGAAGCTCTGACTCGGTGCGTGAGGCTATGCATCAGCGCCGGCACGCAGAATGGCCGGAATGTGCTTCTCCCATCCCAGCGTCATCAGATGCACGCCGGCACAATATGGCCGCACCGAACGGATGATGCGCGCCGCGATATCGATACCGACCCGCGTCTCCGCGTCCGTATCGCCCGCCACTGCGTCGAGCTCGGCGATCAGCGCTTCTGGAACGCGAATGCCGGGAACGTTCGTGTTGAGCCACATCGCCATCTTGGCCGACTTGGGTGGAATGATTCCCACCAGCAAGGCGACATCGGACCGCAAGGCCTGGACGAATTTCATCAGGGCCGCCGCATCGTACAGCGCCTGCGTCTGCAGGAACTGCGCGCCCGCATCGATCTTGCGTCGCGTGTTCTGCACTTCCCTGTCGAGATCGGCGGCACCCGGATTGGCGGTCGCACCGATGAACAGCTCGGGTGTTCCTTTCAGCTCGTTGCCGGCCAGGTCGTGCCCTGCGTTGAGTGCGCGAGCCATGCGCAGCATCTCGATGGTGGTCAGGTCGAATACCGGCTTGGCGTCCGGGTGATCGCCGTTGGCCGGATCGTCACCGGTCATGAACACGGCATTGCCGATACCGAGCACCGCGGCACCCAGCAGATCCGCCTGCAGCGCGATGCGGTTGCGGTCGCGTGCAGTGAATTGCACGATCGGCTCCAGGCCTCGATCGAGCAGCAGCTTGGCGACCGCGGTCGGCTCGATCGCCATGCGGGCGCGCGGCGATTCAGTGAGATTGATAGCGTCGACCAAGCCCGCCAGCGCATCGGCCTTCGTGTACAGCTCCGTCAGGTCGATGCCCTTGGGCGGTGTCAGCTCGGCGGTGACCACGAAATTTCCGGCGCAAATCCGCTGCGAGAGCCTGCTCATGAGTGCCTTATGCTCCGGTACGTCAGCATCGCTTGACTCCGCTCGACGCCGCGAAAGCGTCTCGCGCAGTCGGAATTCCCCTCAGCCACGCGCCGCTGGCGTTCGCTCGGGATTTGCTCGAACGTGGCATCCACGACCGATTGCCCTCAGCCTCCATGGGCTCGCGCCGCGCCGAAGCGCCGCGACACGCCGACGAGAGAACGCTCGGCCGACAGAATGGTGTTGTGCAGCAGCATGGTGACGGTCATCTGGCCGACACCGCCAGGCACCGGCGTGATGTAGGAGGCTTTCTGCCGCACGCCTGCGAAATCCACGTCGCCGACGACGCGCCCGTCGGGCAGCCGGTTGAACCCCACGTCGATGACCACCGCACCGGTGCGAACCATCTGCGGCACGATCAGGTTCGGCACGCCGGCGGCCACCACCAGGATGTCGGCCAACAGCGTGAACTGACCCAGGTCGCGCGTCTTCTTGTGACAGATGCAGACTGTCGCATCCTGCTGCATGAGCATGAGCGCAGTGGGCTTGCCGACGATGTTGCTGGCCCCCACCACGACCACGTTGCGACCTTCCACCGGGATCCGCTCGTGCTCGAGGATCTTCTGCACGCCGTACGGCGTGCAGGGCGAGAACGCCGTGTTGCCCGTGACCAGTCCACCCATGTTGTAGAGATGAAAGCCGTCGACGTCCTTCTCCACCGAAATGCGCTCCAGCACGCTGGCGACACGGATCTGCGGCGGCAGCGGCAACTGCACCAGGATGCCGTGGATGGCGGGGTCGACGTTGAGCGCCTCGACGCGCTCCAGCAGCTGCTCCTCCGAAGCTGCGGTGGGCAACTCGATCAGCTCGGAACGGATGCCGGCTTCCTGACAAGCCTGGATCTTGGTGCGCACATAGGCGCGTGAGGCGGGATTGTCCCCGACCAGCACCACGGCCAGGCCCGGAGTGATGCCGTGACGCGATTTCAGCTCATCGACGCGCGCGTGATATTCGGTGCGAAGCTTTCTGGCGATCGCCTTGCCGTCGATGATCTTGGCGGACATATCTCGTGACGGGGTCGCGCCCCTGCAGCGTTCCCGCGGCGACCGTGGGATCGGAATGCCAACGCAGCGCCCGCCAAGGTTCCTCGCCGGTCGCCGGGAGGAACAGGTGGGGGAAAGAGTCCCCCACCCGTGCGCCGCTCAATAACGATAGTGATCGGGCTTGTACGGGCCTTGCTTCGCCACGCCGATGTACTGCGCCTGCGCGTCCGTCAGCTGCGTCAGCCGCACCCCCAGTTTCGCCAGCTGCAGACGCGCCACTTTCTCGTCCAGCTGCTTTGGCAGCACGTATACGCCGATCGGATACTTGGCCGTATTGCCGTACAGCTCGATCTGCGCCAGCGTCTGGTTGGCGAACGAGGAGCTCATCACGTACGACGGATGGCCGGTCGCGCACCCCAGGTTCACCAGCCGGCCTTCGGCCAGCAGGATGATGCGCTTGCCATCCGGGAAGATCACATGGTCGACCTGCGGCTTGATGTTCTCCCAGGTGTACTGGCGCAGGCTGGCGACGTCGATCTCGTTGTCGAAGTGACCGATGTTGCAGACGATGGCATTGTTCTTCATCGCCTTCATGTGATCGTGCGTGATCACGTGGAAGTTGCCGGTGGTGGTGACGAAAATGTCGGCTTGGGGCGCCGCCTCTTCCATGGTCACCACGCGGTAGCCTTCCATCGCCGCCTGCAGGGCGCAGATCGGATCGATCTCGGTGATCCATACCTGCGCCGCCAGCGAGCGCAGCGCCTGGGCCGAGCCCTTGCCCACGTCGCCATAGCCGCAGACCACGGCCACCTTGCCGGCGATCATCACGTCGGTGGCGCGCTTGATGCCATCCAGCAGCGACTCACGGCAGCCGTACAGGTTGTCGAACTTGCTCTTGGTGACCGAGTCGTTGACGTTGATGGCCGGAAACGCCAGCTTGCCGTCCTTCGCCATCTGGTACAGGCGCTTGACGCCGGTGGTGGTTTCCTCGGAAACGCCCTTGACCTGCTTGAGGCGGGTCGAATACCACTTCGGATCCTTCCTGAGCTGCGCCTTGATCGAGTCGAACAGCGCCACTTCCTCCTCGCTGCCGGGCTTGGTCAGCACGCTCGGATCGCTTTCCGCGCGCGTGCCCAGATGCAGCAGCAGCGTCGCGTCGCCGCCGTCATCGAGGATCATGTTCGAGTAGCCGCCGTCCGGCCAATCGAAGATGCGGTGCGTGAAATCCCAGTACTCGGCCAGCGACTCGCCCTTGAAGGCGAACACGGCAGTACCGCGCACCGCGATGGCTGCGGCGGCGTGGTCCTGGGTCGAGAACACGTTGCACGAAGCCCAGCGCACCTGTGCGCCGAGCGCCTGCAGCGTCTCGATCAGCACCGCGGTCTGGATCGTCATGTGCAGCGATCCGGTGATGCGCGCGCCCTTCAGGGGCTGCGCCTTGGCGAATTCCTCGCGGATCGCCATCAGGCCGGGCATTTCGGTTTCGGCGATCAGGATTTCCTTGCGGCCCCAATCGGCCAGCGACAGATCGGCCACGTGAAAATCGCCGGAGGTTGCCGGCTTCGCAACTGCGCTCATAGTCATCTCC
>JBDHQY010000044.1:0-10094 GCA_039807315.1 Steroidobacter sp.
AGATCAGGAATCCGATCTGGAAGGCGGACTTGAGCTCGCTGGTGGCGAACGCCGGCACCAGGATGCGCAGCGGCACGTCCTCGGGCTTGTCGAAGCCCTGCCCGCCCGAGATGCGCACGAAAGTGGCGATGTCGCTCTCGCGCGTCTGGTCGAGCATGAATTTCTTGAGCGGCTGCACGCCCTGCTCCAGCGCCGCGGTCGCATCGATGGTGCCGGCCATGTAGGGCTGCACCGCGTCGGTGTTGATGCGATCGATCACCGGGCCCATCACGAACAGCGACAGGAACAGCGACAGCCCGATGATCACCTGATTCGGCGGCGCCTGCCCGGCGCCCAGCGCCTGGCGCAGGATCGCCAGCACGATGACGATGCGCGTGAACGAGGTCATCATGAGCACGATGCCCGGCAGCAGGGTCACCGCCGTCATCAGGATCAGGATCTGCAGCGTCAGCGAATAGGTCTGGCCGCCGTTGGGATTTGTAGTGACCGTGACGGCGTCGAGCCCCGGCGCCGCGAATGCGGCCAGCGGCAGCAACAGTGCGAGCAGCGCGAGCAGTCGCTTCACAGGCCGAGGCTCCGCTTCAAGATGGCTTTGAAGTCCACCGCACCCTGCTGCGAGGTCGCCGGCGCAGCGCCGTGCGCGGCGGGATTGACCGTGCTCACCGGCTCGGCCAGAACGTGCAACGTGTTGATGCGGCCCGGGGCGACGCCGAGCAGCAACTGCTGCTGCCCCACCTGGATCAGGACCGCCCGCTCCTTGGCGCCCAGCGGCGCGTCGGCGATGATCTGGATGGTGTTCGCGCCGAGCCCGCCGAAGCCGCGCAGGCGCCGCATCAGCCACGCTGCGGCGAACACGATCGCCAGCACCAGCAACAGCGACACCGTCACTTGTGCGAGGCTGCCCGCCGTCGACGGCGTCGTGTGCTGAACGACTTCGGGTGCGGCGAACGGCTTCTCGGCGGCCATTGCCGCCGCGGCCAGCAACGCCATGGGCGCGCCGGCAGCAAACCGCAGCGTCCGCGACGCCCATGTTTCTGGTGCGGTCACTCGGCGCCCGTCACTTCAGCTTGCGAATCCGTTCCGCCGGCGAGATCACGTCGGTGAGACGAATGCCGAACTTGTCGTTGACCACCACCACCTCGCCGTGCGCCACCAGCGTGCCGTTGACGAACACGTCCAGCGGCTCGCCGGCGGCGCGATCCAGCTCCACCACCGAGCCCTGGTTGAGCTGCAGCAGATTGCGGATGGGCAGGCGGGTGCGGCCGACTTCCATCGACAACGTCACCGGCACGTCGAGAATGACTTCGAGATTGACGTCGCGGGCGCCTTCGGACGAGCCCGCGTCTTGCAGGTCTCCGAATTCGGCGCGGGCCGCGGCATCAGAGGACTTGGCGTTCATGGTCGGCTCCGTCAGATCTTGTTGGCCAGCAGGGTGTCGAAAATCTTGGGCTTGAAGCGGTTGACGCGCTCTTCGACCTGCACGGCCTGCTGGCCGTGCGAGACGCCGAAAGTGCCGCGGAAGATCGGCACGTCCTCGGCGAAGATGGTGGCGCGGCCGTTGAAGTCGCAGGGGATGATGTCGCCGGGCTGCATCTGCATGAGCTGCTGCATGGTGATGCGGCCGCGGCCCAGCGAGGTGCTCAGCTGCACCTCGGCGTCCTCGATCTCTTCCTTGAGCGCCTGCACCCAGCGCTCGTCGTGCTCGACGCGATCGCTCGCGACGCCCGCGTCCAGCAGCTCGCGCAGCGGCTCGATCATCGAGTACGGCATGGTGATGTGCACGTCGCCACCGCCGCCATCGAGCTCCACGTGGAAGCTGCTGACCACCACGATCTCGGTCGGGCTGACGATGTTGGCGAAGTGCGGGTTGATCTCCGAGTTCAGGTACTCGATGTCGAAGTGCGCCACGTTCGACCAGGCTTCCTTGATGCCCGCGAACACGTGCTTGAGCAGCATGTGGATGATGCGGGTCTCGGTCGCGGTGAACTCGCGGCCCTCGATCTTGGTGAAGCGGCCGTTGCCGCCGAAGAAATTGTCGACCACCGCGAACACGAACTTGGGATCCAGCACCACCAGCCCGGTGCCGCGCAGCGGCAGGATGCGCACCAGGTTCAGGTTGGTCGGCACGTGCAGCGCATGCACGTACTCGCTGAACTTCTGCATCTTGATCGGCGCCACCGCCACTTCGGGTGCGCGGCGCAGCATGTTGAACAGCGCGGTGCGGAACAGGCGCGAGAAACGTTCGTTGATCATCTCCAGCGTGGGCATGCGCCCGCGCACGATGCGCACCTGGTTGGTGAAATCGTAGGCGCGCGCCTCACCCGGAGGCACGATCTCCTCCGTTTTGACGGCACCGCTGTCGACGCCGTGCAACAGGGCGTCGATTTCGTCTTGGCTGAGTACGTCTTGAGCGGACATGAGGGGATTTCGCGTTACTGCATGACGAAGCTGGTGAAGTACAGCTGCTCGACCTTCTTCGCATCGCCGCCTTCCTGGGCGATGATCTTCTTCACCACCTCCAGCGCCTGCGCCCGCAGCTGGTCCTTGCCCTCGTGGCTGCTGATGATCTGGTACTGCTGGTTGCCGAACAGCATCAGCAGGTCGTTGCGGATCATGGGATCGTGCTGCTTGAGCAGCTCGGAGGTGAGCGGATCGCGGGTCATGATCTCCACCGAGACCTGCAGGAAGCGCACCGCGCTCTTGGCCTCGAAGTTGGCGACGAACGGCGGATCCATCTTGACGTACAGCGCCGGTCCCTTGGGCTTGGCGGGCACCTTCTCGGCATCGGCCTTGCCGGCCGTCTCGGCGGCGCCTTTGCTGGCCGAGAAGAAGTACACGCCACCGCCGGCAGCGCCGGCCGCCAGCAGCGAAGCAAGGGCGATCACCAGCAGATTGGGGCCGCGTTTCTTCTCGGCGACGGCATCGGCGGTGGCAGTGGCTTCCGACATATCGACTCATCCTCAGGACTGTGCGCTGCAATTCGCGCTTGCACGCTGCAACTAGCAAGGCGCGTGCCAGCGCGATCGGAGCGCGATCAAATGCCTTTAAAACAAGGTTTTTCTGCGTGAAGTCACTTGTGAAATACCGCACACTCGCAACCGCGCGACAGAAAGTTGGCGCAGCGAATGTGACGCGGCTCACGCGCGCGGATCGGCCGGTATCCGACTGGAAAAACCCGCAGCCGACCGGGATCGGCGCGGCCCCACCCCCCATCTTTGCGGATGCTCCAATGACCGCAGCAATTGCGGATCGGCGGCAACCAGGCGCAGCAGGATCCAAATAGACACCGTCGCGGTGAAGCAGGCGAAGGTGGCCCAGCAAACAGTCCGGTCTCGAGCGGGTAAAAGTTTTTGTGGCGCTCGCCCGCGCTACCGGCTGCTGGCGCCGAAGGGATGCTTGAGACTCGCCCGTCGCCAGCGCAAAGCGCCGCTACGCATAGGCGTCGACCAATCCCAGCCGTATCGGGACGACCTGTGCGATGGCCTCGGGCTCGGCCGGGTTGACCTCGGCGGATGAAGACAACGTCGTCGCGAGCCTGGGCTGATCGCGCGGCGGCTCGTGAAAGACCCCGGTATCCGCCAGCGACAAGCCTTGCGCGGCGAACAACTCGCGCAGTCGCGGCAATGCCTGTTCGAGCGCCGCGCGGGTATCGGCATGGCTGGCGCCGAACCAGACCGAGGCCTGGTCGTCGCGGACCGAAATGCGAACTTCGAGCGGCCCCAGATGCTCCGGCGACAGGCGCAACGATGCCGAGTGCTGGCCGCGATCCGCCATCAAAGCCAGCCGGGTTCCCAATTCGTCGGCCCAGGCGGAGCTGCCGACGGAATTGTGCAGACCTCGCGGCGCGTCGCCGCCCGCAGCGACCGGCGATGCGTGCCGGTTTTCGATCAGTTGCGTCGGCTGCATCCCCGGACCGGTGGCCGGCGGCGCCGCAGCGGCGTCCTTGCCCATTGCTTCGAGCAGCGCCGGCGCCAGCTTGGCGTCGTTGGCTTCCGCCTTGCCTGCCAGGCCAAGCGGCATCAGCTCCAGCGACTTCAGAGCGTCACCCGCACCGTCGGCCCCGCCGTCTGCGGGCAGCAGGTTGGTCCAGGGAGTCGGCGGAGTGAACGGCACGCCAATCAGGGCGGCTGCGTCGTCGGTCGCCTCGGCGATCTCCGCATCCGGATCGGCCGTCGCCAGCCGGGCCGATCCTGCCGCAGCCGGTGTCGATGCGGCGCCGCCCAGCAGCTGGCCCAGCATCAGGAGAAAGTCCGCCGGCGCGACATTCTCGGCAGATGCAGCAGAAGCCGGCGGCGCGGCCGCAGGCAGATTCGTCGTGATGGGAAGGCCGGTGGCTGCCATGGTCATCTCGTCATTCCGTCCCGTCTGCTGCGCTGTGCACGCTCATCGGTATCGCGTTGCTCACGACGATCGAGCGCGCGTCGTTCTTCGGCTTGCCATTGGTCGACGACGTGATCCAGCGCTTTCACACGCCGCGCCGCTTCCTGCCATCGCAGCCGTTCGGCGTCGCGCTCCTGGCGCGTTCGCTGTACCACGCTGCTCTGCTGTCTTATGGCCTCACCCAGCCGCGCCAGGAATGCCTGATAGTCGCGCAGATCCGTCACGCCGATGCCTTGAGCCGCCCGCATGTTGAGCTGCTGCTCGTACTCGCCGCGATAGCGCTCCAGCTCCTGCAACTTGGTTTCGGCCTCGCCGAGCCGCTGTTCGAATCCGGCCACGCTGCGGGCCAGGCGCTGCTCGGCGTCATCGACCAGCTCCTGAACGGGTTGCAGACGTTTCGCGCGACTCATGCGCCACTACCCTCGAGTACCTCGCTCAAGGCACGCAGACTGTCCGCATACTCCATTTTTTCGTGCATGTCCTGCTGCAGGAAGCGCTGCATGGCCGGCCATTGCTCGATGGCAGCATCGATGCGCGGATCGCCGCCCTTCTGATAGGCGCCGATCGCGATGAGATCGCGGTTCTGCTGATAGGTCGAGAGCGTCTGCCGGAAGCGCCGTGCCAGCGCACTGTGCTCGGGCGGCACGATCTCGTGCATGACGCGGCTGACCGAGGCTTCGACATCGATCGCGGGATACTGACCGGATTCGGCGATGCGCCGCGACAGCACGAAATGGCCGTCGAGAATGGCGCGCGCCGAATCGGCAATCGGATCCTGCTGATCGTCGCCTTCGGTCAGTACCGTGTAGAAGGCCGTGATCGACCCGCTGCCCGCGGCTCCATTGCCGGCTCGCTCGACCAGCTGCGGCAGCCGCGCGAACACCGACGGCGGATAGCCCTTGGTGGCGGGAGCTTCGCCGATGGCGAGTCCGATCTCGCGCTGCGCCTGGGCGAAGCGCGTCAACGAATCCATGATGAGCAGGACATTCTTGCCCTGCTCGCGGAAATATTCGGCGATGGCCGTCGCCAGCCAGGCGCCGTGCAGACGCATCAGCGGCGGATTGTCGGCGGGAGTCGCGACCACCACGGCACGACGGCGTCCCTCCGGGCCGAGAATACGCTCGACGAATTCCTTCACCTCGCGGCCGCGCTCGCCGATCAGGCCGACGACGATGATTTCCGCGCTGGTATAGCGCGCCATCATGCCGAGCAGCACGCTCTTGCCGACGCCGCTGCCGGCGAACAGGCCGATGCGCTGTCCACGGCCTACGGTCAGGATGGAATTGATGGTGCGCACGCCGACGTCCAGCGGCTCGCTGATGGGCTGACGCGCCAACGGATTGATGGGCGCACCGGTCAGTCGCACGCGATCTTCGCAATCGAGCGGTCCGAGCCCGTCCAGCGGCTGACCGGCGCCGTCGATGATCCGTCCGAGCAGCTGCGGCCCCACGGCCGCCGTTTCCGCACCCACACGCGGGATCACTCGCGCATTTGGTTTCAAACCATGAATGTCGCCGGTCGGCATGAGATAAAGACGATCGCCCGAGAAACCGACCACTTCCGCCGTGACCCGCGCGCCGTCACCGGCCAGCACATCGCAGCGATCGCCGACGGCGGCCTGGCAGCCGGCAGCCTCCAGCGTCAGCCCGATCATGCGCGTCAGCACACCCTCCACCGGCGGTGGCGCTATGCGTTCCACGCGTCGCCGGCAGGACTCGATGTGCTGCAGCCAGCGCGGCGCGCCATTGGTATTTGCTCCGAGGCTCATCGGATGTCGACCTGTGCAGGCACTTGCTCGGGGCCTTGTTCCTGTGTCCGCGTTCCGCCGCGCTCGTCGCCGAGAATGGTGCTGATCACAGCGCCGATACGAGTCTCCAGCCGCGCGTCGATCTGCGCCGTATCCGTGGTCACGCGACAGCCGCCGCGGGTCATCACCGGATCCTCGACGATGCTCCAGGCGCGGTCGGCGCCCGGTGTCGCCAGTTTCTCGCGCACCACGGCCGCATCATCCGGATGCAAGTGCACACGCACATCGCGCGCCGCGGCAGGCAACAGGGCAACCGTTTCACGAACCACGGCGATCACCTGGGCCGGATCGGCCTTCAGCTCGCGGCGCACCAGCTGTTTCGCAATCGCCAGCGCCAGGTTGACGAGCTGCTGCTCGACCTGCGCATCCAGGTTCTCCAGCGGCCGGGCCAGCTGCTCGAAAATGGCATCCAGGCGCGCCACCTGCGCCCGGAGCTGCTCGAGCTGCGGCTCGCTCTGGGCACGCGCGGCGGCCAGACCTTCGGCCCGGCCGGCCGCATAAGCTTCCTGATGAGCCTTCTGCTCGATGGCTTCGAGCTCGCCGACCGTGGGTCCGGAACGGCGCGCCTGCACGCTCCGGCCCGAAACCGCGGGAAGATCCCAGCGCGCAATCTGGTCGCCGACCGGGGCAGTTCTGGCGTTCATGGATGGGTACCGCTCAAACGAATTGCTCGCCCTTGCCGCCGAGCTGCACCGTGCCGGCTTCGGCCATCTTGCGCACCAGCGTCAGGACTTCCTTCTGCGCCGCTTCCACTTCGCTCAGACGCACCGGTCCGCGCGCTTCCAGATCGTCCCGGAGCATCTCCGCGGCGCGCTGCGACATGTTCCTGAAGATCTTTTCCTTGAGTTCGTCCTCGGCACCCTTCATGGCCAGCAGCAGCCGCTCGCCCGGCACGGCGCGCAGCACTTCCTGCATGCCGCGATCGTCGACCTGCAGCAGATCGTCGAACACGAACATCAGATCCTGGATCTTGCCGCTCAACGCCTCGTCGACCTTGCGGATCTGCTCGATCACGGCGCTTTCCTGATGCGTTTCCATGAAGTTCATGATGTTCGCCGCGGTCTTGATGCCGCCCAGCACCGAGCTCTTGAGCGCGCCGCCCTTGCCGGCGAACTGCTTTTCGATGACATCGTCGAGCTCGTGCAGCGCGCTCGGCTGGATGCCGTCGAGCGTGGCGATGCGCATGATGACGTCGGCGCGCAGCCATTCCGGGAACTGCTCGAGGATCTCCGCGGACTGATCCGGATCCAGGTACGCCAGCACGATCGCGATGATCTGCGGATGCTCCTGGCGGACCAGCTCCCCCACGGCGCGCGCGTCCATCCACTTGAGCGCTTCCAGGCCCTTGCTGGCGCGGCCGAGCAGAATACGGTCGATGACGCCGGCCGCCTTGTCCTCGCCAAGCGCGCCGATCAGCACCTTGCGCAGGTACTCGTCGACGCCCACGCCCAGCGACGTCTGGCTCTCGACCAGGGTGGTGAACTCGCTCAGGACTCCGGTCAGCTCGGCGCGCGAAATGTTCTGCAGCTGAGTCATGGCGGCGCCGATGCGCTGCACGTCCTTCGCACCCATGTGCTTCATGACCTCGGCGGCTTCCTGTTCGCCGAGCGAAAGCAGCAGGATCGCGGCGCGCTCGGTGCCGTTGCGTTGCGGCGAACCCTTCTGCTGGGCCGCATGGGACTGATTACTCATCTTTACCGACCCATGTCTTCACGACCTGCGCCACGCGCGCCGGGTCCTGTGCAACCAGGGATCGCGCCTGCGCGATCTGGGTTTCGTAGTCCACTCCCGGCCGCGCGCCCGGCGCATTGCCTGCCAGCGCACCCATCGGCGCGCCATCGGGCAGAGCCGGCGGCACGTACGGCGGCTTCGGCGGCGCAAGCAGCCCGCGCACCAGCGGACGCAGCACCACGAACACCAGGGCAAGCAGGACGATGAGTCCGGCAAGCAGCTTGGCGATGTCGCGTATCAGCGGACGCTCCCACAGCGGGATCGTCTCCGGCTGGATCTCTTCGGCGACCTCGGCCCTGAACGAAGCGTTGACCACGTTCACGCTGTCGCCGCGCGACTCGTCGTAACCGACCGCGTCCTTGACCAGGCGGGTCACGTTCGCCAGCTGCTCGGGAGTAAGCGCGGTCTCGGCAACCTTGCCGTCTTCTGCGGGCGCGCGCAGGTTGTCGACTAGCACGGCAACCGTAAGCCGCTTGAGGCGGCCCGCCGGCTGCTTGGTGTACGCGACGGTGCGATCGATCTCGTAGTTGCGGGTCGCCTGCTTGGAGGTGTTGTCGGGTGGCGGCGGTGCCGCAGCTTCCGCTGCGACCTGCGCCGTCTGCGACTGAGCAGCCGTCGTTCCTGCAGTCTGCACGCCCGGCGGCAAGGCGACCCCCGGCACCGGCGGCTGATTCGACAGCGCTCCCGGCACGCCCTGCGGGCCGGCACCGTTGCGGCTGGTTTCTTCCGCAGTCTGTTCGCTGCGCACCACCTGGCTCTCCGGCCGGTACTGCTCACGGGCCTCTTCCGTCGTCGACAGCTCGACGTCCGCGACGACCTGCGCACGTACGCGACCTGGACCGACCAACGGCGCCAGCAGTTCTTCGATGCGCCGCGTGTAGCGCTCTTCCATGGCGCGCGCCATTTCGAGTTGCTTGCCGCGCACGGCGAATTCATCGTGGGTATCCGGCGAGGACAGCAACCGGCCCTGCTGATCGACCACCGTCACCTGGGTCGCTTCCAGCTCCGGAATGCTGGAGGCCACCAGGTTGACGATGGCGGTGGTCTGTTCCGATTCCAGCCGCCGGCCCGGCTTCAACTGCAGGAACACCGAAGCGCTGGGCGGGCGACGATCGCGCACGAATGCCGACTGACGCGGCAATGCCAGATGCACGCGTGCCGCCTCGACCGGCTGCAGGTTGGCAATCGTGCGCGCCAGTTCGGTCTCGAGCGCATGCTGGTAGCGCGCGCCTTCCATGAACTGGCTGACGCCGAAACCCGGATCCTTGGACATCACGGCAAAGCCGCCATCGCCCTCGGGCAGGCCCTGTCCAGCCAGCTTCAGTCTCGCGTCATGCACTTTCTCCGCGGGCACCGTGATCGCGCCGTTGCCGTCGAGCTTGTAGGCGATGCCCGCGGCCTGCAGCGCCTGCACGATCTGCGCCGCGTCCTGCTGACCGAGGTTGCCGTACAACAGGCTGTAGGTCGGCTCTTTCGACCACAGCACGACACTGACGCCGGCGGCCACCGCAGCGGCGACCCCCAGCAGCAGCAGCAACGGCTTGAAGGCGGCGGGAATGATCGACGGCCGCGGCAATGCGAGGGCTTCGGCGCTCATGACAGCAATCCACGCGCCGCCGCAGCGATGCCGCGCGCCCGGGAGAATGCGCAATGCGACTGCGCTCCGCGGCCCTGGGCCGGCAACCGTCCTTCACCCATGTTCGTACCCGATTTCATAGTCAGATTCAGTTCTGTGTCTCGTTGCAGCCCACCCCGTCACTGCGCCTCGCGGCAATGACGCAAGTGAGCGGTCTTCAGATCGGCATGTTCATGATGTCCTGATACGCGCTCACGAAGCGGTTGCGCACTTCGGTCAGCGCCCGCAGGGACACGCTCGCCTTCTGCATTTCCAGCATGACCTGCGGCAGCTCCACGCCCGGCACGCCCTGCTCGAACTGCGTCTGCAGGTCGCCGGCTTTCTGCTGCGCCTGGTTCACCTGATCCAGGCCCGCCTTGAGCACGTTCGAGAACGAGCCCGGCGCGGCCGCCTGCGGCTGCATGGCCGCGATGGCCTGCGGCGCTTCATGGGCCTGTCCGCCCACGCCGCGAATCTGCGACTGCATGGAGCGGATCTGGGCAAGCACGGCATCGATCTACATGGTGGACATGGTCAGGCTCCCAGACTCCTCATACCTCG
>JBDHQY010000045.1:0-10015 GCA_039807315.1 Steroidobacter sp.
GCCCGGCATCGTCGCCTTGTTCGGCCGGGCGGGCTGCGGCAAGACGACACTGGCGAACATCATCGCCGGGCTGCTGCAGACGGACGCCGCCAGCATCGAGGTCGACGGCATGGTGCTGGAACAGACGCGGACGCGACAGCGCCTGGCTACCGAAAAACGCCGCATCGGCTACGTGTTCCAGGACGCTCGCCTGTTTCCGCACTTCGACGTGCTCGGCAATCTGCGTTATGGCGAACGGCGCTCACCTGGATCCGAGCGGCGCATCACGCTGGATCGTGTCGTGCAGGTGCTGGGCCTGGAGCCGCTGCTGAACCGGCGCACCCGCGATCTTTCGGGCGGCGAGAAGCAGCGCGTTGCGCTCGGTCGCGCGCTGCTGTCGCAACCACGGCTGCTGCTGCTCGATGAGCCGTTGGCTTCGCTCGATGTGGCGCGCCGTGAAGAAGTCCTGCCCTATCTGGAAAAGTTGCGTGACCAGTTCGCGCTGCCCATCGTCTACGTGAGCCATCAGTTCGACGAAGTGTTGCGGCTCGCCACCCACGTGGTGCTGATGGATCGGGGACGCGTCGTCACCCAGGGCGGGATCGAGCTGGTGAGCCTGCATCCGGAGCTGCGCGCGATCGTCGGGCCGGATGCCGTGGGTTCGGTGTTGACGGGAGTGGTCGCCGCCGCCGATCCGCACAGCGGCCTCGCGGCGATCAGTGTCGGCAACGGCACCTTGAACGTGACCATGCGAGAGGCATGCCCGGGCGCGCCGGTGAGGGTTCAGTTGTTGGCGCGGGACGTGATTCTTGCGACCTATCCGCCCGAAGGGTTGAGCGTGCGCAACATGCTGGCGGGTACCATCGCCGCCATCGCGAACGACGATGAGGATGCCGAGCTGGTCAGTGTCGATGTGGGCGGTGCCATCGTGCTGGCGCGAGTTACACGCGCCGCTCTGCAATCGCTTGCACTGAGGCCCGGTATGCCGATCTGGGTACTGGTCAAGGCCGTTTCGATTCGCGGTCATGCGTTTCTCGCGCCGCGCAAGGCGGGCTAGGGACGCTCCGAGTACGTGCCAGCTCGTGTCGACTTGATGGAGGGTGTGGATCCCCTCGCATCGCGCCTTGTGAAGCCCGCAAGCGCTATGCACAATCGTATACAACGAAACGGCAGAGGCTCGCTCATGGGCAAGGCGTCGATCCGGGCGCTCGCGGTTTTACTGCTCCTGTGCATCGGCTGCGCCGCTGCGGCCGAAGACAAGCGTCAGCCGCTTACGGTGTTCGCGGCAGCTTCGCTCACCGATGTACTGCAGCAGCTGGGAAGCGAATACACCCGCGCCAGCGACGTGCCGGTCCGGTTCTCGTTTGCAGCCAGTTCCGCGCTTGCCAAGCAGATCGAATCCGGCGCGCGCGTCGACCTGTTCTTTTCTGCCGATCAGGAATGGATGGACTACCTCGACGCACGCAAGCTCATTGCCAGCAGCACGCGCCGCGATCTGCTGGCGAACCGGCTGGTACTGGTAGCTCCAGCGGATAGCGCCACTGCTTTGAAGATCGGGCCGGACTTCCCCCTGCTGGCGGCGCTTGGCGCCAATGGCCGGCTGGCAACGGGTGATCCGGAATCGGTGCCGGCGGGGAAGTACGCGAAAGCGGCTCTGACCTCGCTCGGCGTCTGGAAAGACGTGGAATCGCGGCTGGTGCGCGCTGAGAACGTGCGTGCCGCCTTGGTGTTCGTTGCTCGCGGCGAGACGCCGTTCGGCATCGTCTATGCCACCGATGCGCAGGTGGAGCCCAAGGTTCGTGTCGTGGATGTGTTTCCGGAGAGCTCGCACACCCCGATCACCTATCCCGTCGCGCTGACTGCCGCCGCCTCGAAAGGGGCGACGGGTTTTCTCGACTACCTGTCTACCGACACGGCGCGGGAAATCTTCCGGCGCGCGGGCTTCGCGACCTTGCCTGCCGGGACTGCGCGGCCGGACGCCCGTTAGCCGGGCTATCGGATCGGCAGCTCCTTCGATTTCTGCACGGTTCGCAGGGCGAAGCTGGAGTGGACCCGGGCCACGCCGGGCAGTCGCGTCAGGTGCTTGCTGTGCAGACGCTCGAAATCCGCGGTATCGGCGACGACCACGCGGACCGAATAGTCGTAGTCGCCGGTCATCAGATAGCACTCCATCACTTCCGGGATCCTGCGCACCGCGTCCTCGAAGCGGCGCAGATCGACTTCGTCCTGGCGGTCCAGCGTGATGTTGACGAAGACGTTCACCGGGCAGCCGGCGCGCTGCTGATTGATGGTGGCGCTGTAGCCTTCGATCAGTCCGGATTCCTCCAGCGCCCGCACGCGTCGCAGGCAAGCGGACTCGGACAGATTGACCCGCTCGGCCAGCGTGCTGTTGGCGATGCGGCCATCGAGCTGCAGCGCCTGCAGGATGGCACGATCGAAGCGATCGAGTTTCATGGGCGCAAGAATCCTCGGAGCAAGCGGCGAACTGCGGAAGATTCTGCCACAGCCGCCGCGGCACGACCCGGACAATGCAATCTGCTGCGAGGCCGGCGCTCTACAGTAGTTCACACCCCCGAGCTTTCGAGCGAGCAGCTGATGCGCATCGGCGTTCCGAAAGAGATCAAGAACCACGAATACCGCGTTGGATTGGTCCCGGCGGGCGTCCGCGAGCTGGTCAAGGACGGTCATGACGTGCTGGTACAAAGCACTGCCGGCACCGGCATCGGCGTCGAGGATGCCGCGTACGAGGCGGCCGGCGCGAAAATCATCACTACGGCCGCGGAGATCTTCGCCGCCGCGGATCTGATCGTGAAGGTCAAGGAGCCGCAACCGGTCGAGTGCGGGATGCTGCGCCGTGGTCAGACCCTGTTCACGTATCTGCACCTGGCGGCCGATGCCGCGCAGGCCAGGGCGTTGCTGGCTTCCGGCGCGAGCGCCATCGCCTACGAAACCGTAACGTCCCCGGACGGCTCGCTGCCGTTGCTGACACCCATGAGCGAAGTCGCCGGCCGCATGTCGGTGCAAGTGGGCGCGACGCAGCTGCAGAAGGCGAACGGCGGCCTCGGGGTACTGCTGGGCGGTGTGCCGGGTGTCCCGCCGGCGAAGGTGGTGATTCTGGGCGGCGGCGTCTCCGGCACCAGCGCCGCCGAAATGGCGATCGGACTGCGTGCCGACGTCACCATCGTCGACAAGTCCCTCAGACGCCTGCGCGCACTGGACGAGATCTTCGGCGGTCGACTGAAGACGATCGCCTCGACCGGCGAAGCGATCGAATCGCTGGTGGCACAGGCGGACCTGGTGATCGGCGCGGTGCTGGTTGCCGGCGCGGCCACGCCCAAGCTGGTGACGCGTGCCATGGTGGGCAAGATGAGACCAGGCGCGGTGCTGGTGGATATTTCCATCGACCAAGGTGGCTGCTTCGAGACCAGCCGGCCGACCAGCCACGCGGCCCCCACGTTCGTCGTCGACGGTGTGGTGCATTACTGCGTGACCAACATGCCAGGCGCGGTGCCGCGGACCTCGACGCTCGCGCTGACCAACGCCACGCTGACCTACGTCAAGGCACTGGCCTCGCTTGGTACGGCGAGAGCGCTGGCGCTCGATCCGCACTTGGCGCACGGATTGAACGTATTCGACGGTGCGATCACTCACGAGGCGGTGGCGCGCGATCTGGATCTGCCTTATCGGCCGTATTCAGCCGCATCGGCGCATACCGCCTGAGCGGCGTGCCGAGCTCCCGGCTTTCCGGGCTCCCTGTGTCCGTGGTCTCCGTGCGATCCCCCATTAGCCCGCTGTGAGCGGGCTTTTTTTGAGTCGCCAGCAAGCTCTGCAGTATCTGCCTGCTGCGGAATTCATTCGTCATCCCGCGCGAACGGACGACGGGATCTCGGCTCCGTGCGGCGATGACTGTCGCTTGCTTCGGCAGAATCTGCGCAAGGATGTGCTGCATTGTCGGCCGCCGCAGTCCGCCACGGATCAGTGCGTGACTCGGCGGCGCCGCGCGAGCCAGCGCGCAGCGGTTTGAATTGCCGGCTCGCGCCTGCATACTGCGGCACCATGTTCGACCGTCTCACGCCCATCAACAAAGCACTGATCCTCGCCAACCTGATCGTTTTCGGGCTGCAGTATCTGCTGGGCGGGTTTCTGGACAGTCATTTCGCGCTGTGGCCGCCGCAGGCGGCGCAGTACGGCTATCCGCATTTCCAGGTGTGGCAGCTGCTGACCTACGGCTTCATGCACGGCGGCTTCATGCACCTGTTCTTCAACATGTTCGCGCTGTTCATGTTCGGCTCGGACATCGAGCGGCTGTTCGGGCCGAAGCGCTATCTCATCTATTACCTGGTCTGCGTGGTCGGCGCGGCCGCCATGCACCTGATCGTGGTTACGGCCGCGAACATGCCGCCGCTGCCCACGATCGGTGCTTCCGGCGGCGTGTTCGGACTGCTGCTGGCATTCGGCATGGCCTATCCGCGCCGCATGATCATGCTGCTGTTTCCGCCGATCCCCATGCCGGCGTGGCTGTTCGTGACCTTGTACGGCGCGCTGGAGCTGTATCTGGGGATGACGCAAACGGCGCAGGGTGTCGCGCACTTCGCGCACCTCGGCGGCATGGCCACCGGCTTCGTATTGATCCGCTACTGGCAGGGCCAGAGACGCCGTCGCTAGCCGCCCAACTGAGATTGCTCACGATCCGCAGCCGCTAGCCGGCACCGGCGCATGCTGGCTGGTCGGATGCCGCACAACCCGTCTACCATTGCGGCATGACGCAAACATGGGACACGACGCCGGCGGCCGACGGCTTCCGGATGCCGGGCGAATTCGAACCGCACTCGGGCTGCTGGCTGTTGTGGCCGGAGCGCACCGACAACTGGCGCATGGGTGCCAAGCCGGCACAGCAGGCGTTCGCCGCGGTCGCCACTGCGATCGCCACCAGCGAGCCGGTCACGGTCGGGGTATCGGCAGCGCAGTTCGTGCAGGCGCGCTCGCTGTTGCCGGACGCCATTCGCGTGGTGGAGCTGTCGAGCAACGATTGCTGGATGCGCGACGTGGGGCCGACCTTCGTCGTGAATCGTCGCGGCGAGGTGCGCGGTGTGGATTGGGTCTTCAACGCCTGGGGCGGGTTGAACGGCGGTTTGTATTTCCCCTGGGATCAGGACGATCTGGTGGCGCGCAAGGTGCTCGAGACCGAGGGCCGCGATCGCTACCGTGCGCCGCTGATCCTGGAAGGCGGATCGATCCATGTGGACGGCGAAGGCACGCTCATCACCACCGAAGAGTGCCTGCTAAACCCCAACCGCAATCCGCATCTGGACAAGGGCCAGATCGAGATCCTGCTGCACGAGTATCTGGGCGTGACCAGCGTCGTCTGGCTGGGCAAGGGCGTGGTCAACGACGAGACCGATGGGCACGTCGACAATCTGTGTTGCTTCGCGCGTCCCGGCGAGGTGGTGCTGACCTGGACGGACAACAAGCGCGATCCGCAATATCGGGTATCGATGGACGCGTACGAGCGCCTGTCGGCGGTGCGCGATGCGAAGGGTCGCAAGCTCAAGATTCATAAGCTGCAGCAACCCGGTCCGTTGCTGCGAACGCGCGCCGAAACCATCGGCGTCGATACGGGCGAAGGCGTCGCGGCCCGCCCGGCGGGCGAAAGACTGGCGGGTTCCTACGTCAATTTCTACATCGGCACTTCGGTCATCGTCATGCCATTGCTGGATCCGCAGCGCGACAAGCTGGCCGCGAAGCAGCTGCAGCGGCTGTTCCCCGAACGCCGGCTGATCGGTGTCCAGGCGCGCGAGATTCTGCTCGGCGGCGGCAACATTCACTGCATCACTCAGCAGGTTCCCCTGGGTCGTCGAGCGTCGGCACGCGGCAGGTGAGGAGAAGCGCATGGCTCTGCCGGTGATTGGCACTCGCCGCATGAGCAAGGAGCAGTACGAACGTGTGCTGCCGTCGCTGCGGGATGCGCTGCTGAGCGCGCAGTCCCGGCTGCAGAAGACCAAAGCGTTTTCCCTTGCCGTCATCGTCACCGGCTTTCCCACCGCCGGCCGCAGTGAAATCGTCAATCAGTTCCTGGAATGGCTCGATCCCAAGCACATTCGCGTGCACGCGCTCGAGAAGATGCGCAAGGAAGCGCGTGGCCGGCCGCCGATGTGGCGCTACTGGAACACGTTGCCGGCGCGCGGTGAGATCGCCATCTACTTCATGGGCTGGTACGAGGATTTCATTCTGCCCGCGCTGTTCTCGCCGAAGAAGGCCCGCAAGCACCAGCAACGGGTGATCGAGCGCATCAGGCAGCTGGAGCGGATGCTGCCGCCGGACAAGGTGCGCATCCTCAAGCTGCACCTGACGGTAAGCAAGCGGACCCAGCGTCAGCGCATCGCCGCTCTGCGCTCGAGCAAGCTGACCCGCTGGCGCGTCACTGGCGAGGACCGCTGGCTGGCGAAGCATCACGACCAGGTTGCCCGGATGACCGAGCAATGCCTGAAGGCGACGCACACCCGGGACAACCCCTGGCGAGTCGTCGATGGCGCCGATCCGCAACGTCGCTCGTTTGCCGCCGGCAACCTGTTGCTGGCCGAGCTCGACCAGGGATTCAGGGCGGCGGCTCGCGCGCCGGCCAGGTATCGCTGGCCGGAGAGCCGGGCATCCGCGGCAGCGCTGCTCGACTCGCGGTCGCGCGCCGAAGTTTCCGATGTTGCCAGTTTCCCTACCCAGCCGCCGGTAGGTGAAGTCGATGACGCCGAGTACCAGCTGGAGCTGGAGCGCCTGCAGGGCCGATTCGCCTTGCTCACCCGCCGCCGCGAATTTCAGAAACACGGCGCGGTGTTCGCCTTCGAAGGCATGGATGCGGCCGGCAAGGGCGGCGCCATTCGCCGGCTGACTGCCGCGCTCGATGCGCGTCAGTACAACGTGATTCCCGTTTCGGCGCCCAATCCGGACGAGCTGGCGCATCCTTACCTGTGGCGTTTCTGGCGTCATGTGCCGGACCGTGGCGAGATCGCCATCTTCGACCGCTCGTGGTACGGCCGCGTGCTGGTGGAGCGAGTCCGCGATCTCACCCCGGAAGCGGACTGGCGGCGCGCCTACGACGAGATCAAGGAATTCGAGTTGCAGCTGGCCGAGCATCGCGTGGTCGTGCACAAATTCTGGCTGGCCGTAAGCAAGCAACAGCAGCTGAAACGTTTCCGGGAGCGCGACGCGGACAAGCTCAAGCGCTTCAAGGTCGATCCGGAGGATTGGGCCAACCGGCGCTTCTTCGACGCCTACGAAACGGCGGCGCGGCAGATGATTCAGCGCACGCACGCCGATCATGCGCCGTGGACGGTCATCGAGGCGGACGACAAGAAGTACGCGCGCCTGAAGGTATTGCGCACGGTCTGCGAGGCGGTCGAAAAGGCGCTGGGCTAGTTCATGGCGGCGAGGGTCTCGGCGATGCGTTGCGGTGCGCCGGGGCGCGCATACATCCGCTCGAGATACGCTTTGAGATTCGGACAGCCGTCGAGCAACCCCTCGACATCGCCCCAGTCCAGCGCGTAGACGGTGACGCAATCGGCGATGCTGATGTGCTCGCCGACGATGAACTCGCGCCCGTTCATGTGACGCTCGAGAATCGCCGCCATGGTCGCGAAGTCGCTTCTGGCCAGGGCAATATCCTGTGGCAGGCGCTTGGGTTCGGGATACAGGAACTTGTGCTTGGCCATCCGCCACAGCGGCTGCTCCAACTCGGTGGCGGCGAACAGAGACCAGCGATAGGCCTGTGCCCGCTCTTCGAGAGTGCCGGGCATCAGACCCTTGGCGGAGTATTTCTCCGCCAGATACATGACGATCGCGACGGATTCCGTCAGTACCAGGTCGCCGTCGATCAGCACCGGGATTTTTGCGGCGGGATTGAGACGCAGGAAGTCGGGGTGCCGGGCTTCGCCGGCCCTGGGATCGATCGCCACGAATTCGAATGCCAGGTCGAGTTCGCGCAGGGCCCAAACTACGCGCAGCGAGCGTGTTGGGCCGAATCCGTACAGCTTCATCATGTCGGTGCTCCGTCGTTGCAAGGGTATGGATGCCCGAAGGACGTTGCAGCAGGGGTCGAGCCGACAGTGTCCGGCAGGGCGAGAGGAATTCTCGGGAGCTGCATCCCAAGGAGTCTGATCCACTCGTCAACCGCGCGGAAGTCTGCCCTCGACTTGATCCGGGCGGGAGTCCAGCGCGCTGACTGCAATGAGCTCCCGCTTGCGCGGGAATGACCAGGAACGAGCGAATCAGACCTTCCCTAGAACTGCCGGCGCAGCCCGAGCACGAACACCACGTCCGGCGAGGCATCCACCCGGATGTCCTCGCCGACACCCGCGTCCATGGTCCAGCCGGATTCGAACCGGTAGGCACCGCCGATCGTTAGGATCACAGCTTCACCGAGAAAATCGAGTGCCGAGCCGTGGTACACGGCGCTATGGGCATCGATCTGCAGCTTCGCGTCGAGTCCGCGCCAGAGGTTCACATCGATGCCGGCAAGCCCGCTCCACAGCACGCTGTGCTGGCGGCGGGGCAGCAGGTTTGCCGCGCCCAGCCACGTGACACCGAGTTGGCCATGGGCCGTCCAACGTTCGGCGAACCGATGCTCGCCGGCGATCAGCGCCGAGACGTCCGTCGCGCCGCTGCCGGTGAGCTTGCTCGCAACGCCTGTCGGCAGCTTGATGTCGAGCCACGCCGACAGGGATGTGCTTTGGTTCGCCAACAGTTGGTAACCGATGGCCGCCGACATATCGGCGAAGCCACGGCTGGAGGAGCGCCGCTCGAAGAGCGTTTGCCCGTCTCGTGCGTAAGTGATGCGTAAGCGGTCGCGCGGCATGTCACGGCGCGCGCCGTCAGGCAGGCCGAAGAAGTCGTGCCAGTCGTCGATGAAGCTGTCCAGGCTGCCGCCATCGATGTATCGATAAGGGAGCTGCAGCTGCAACATCCAGCGATCGGCGAAGCCGCGGCCAAGCGTCACACGCAGCTCGCGCGTTTCCGCATCGACGAGCAGGGTTTCGTGCGCACTGGCTTGTTCGATGGCCGCGCTGCTCCAATTGAGATCCACTGCCAGTCGCCATTGGCCCGAAGCGACTATGCGCGCCGGCATGGACAGCGGCAGGCCGTAACCGGCAAGCAGGGGATTCTGGTCGCGCGTGGAAAAAGGGGCCGCTGCGGCAGGCTCTGTGACGAACCCCGCGAGCGCCAGGGCCATTGGAAGGATTCGGTACATGGAGACGTCGTCCTCTCCGGCGGACGAAGAGGTGCAGCGGATGTTCAAGGGCGCTCTGCTGACTAGCTGGTCGCCCCCGGGGGTCCGTGCGAGGGCAGGCCCTGCGGGAATGATGCCAACGAGTGGATCAGGGCTTGCTCAGAACCACACCGATACGAAGCACTGGAACACGTTCGCGCCGAACGAATACAGCGGCTCGGTGCCCGCGGCCAGTGAGCGGTTGCGCGCATCGCGGAAGTCGTCGTAATTGAACTGCATGCGGTCGTAATACAGGTTCAGCGTGCCGCGCTTCACGAAACGCCAGCCGGTCTTGGCGAACTCGTAGGATGCGCCCAGATGCAGCGACTTGCTGCTGAACGTCGACAGCTCCTTGTCGCGGCCCATGAAGTTCTGATAGTCGATGCTCGGAAACAGATCCGAATAGAAGTCGGCGCGGCTCTGATCGTAGTAGCGGATGCTGGCCTCGAAGGTCCAGGGCGTGGCCTTGAGCGGATGCACGTAGCCCACCTCGAAGGTATTGGCGCCGATGCCCCAGGTGTCGGTGAAGAAGCGGTAGCTGCCGTGGAACACGGCGCGATACGGCAGGAAGTAGCGTGCGCTCAGCGACACGGCATTGCTGGTGTGCGTATGCGGGTAGATCTCGGTGGCGAGCTTGTACTGGCTGTCGTTCTCGGGATCGACGTAGCGGAACGAGCGATACGGGTTGTTGAGGTAGCCCTGGTCCGTGATCACTTCCATGTTCAGCGCCATGATCATGCTGCGGGTCAGGATCTGCGAGACGCCGACGCGGTAGCTCCA
>JBDHQY010000046.1:0-9985 GCA_039807315.1 Steroidobacter sp.
TCGAAGGAAGCGTGTCATTCCCGCTTGCGCGGGAATGACATGTGCAGAACGCGTGAGTGAGGTGGCGCGCGAGTGACGTAGGTGGAGTCGGTCGTTGCGAGCCGCCGGTCGGTCATGCCTGCTTGCCGCATTCCTCGGCGATGAGCTTGCCCAGCCGGGCGATGCCGGCTTCGATCTTTTCCTTCGGCACCGTCACGAACGACAGGCGCAGCGTGTTGGTCTGCGGCTCGTTGGCGAAGAAGGGAGCGCCGGGGACGAATGCGACGTTCTGCGCCACTGCTTTTTCCAGCAGCGCGCTGCTGTTGATGCCCTGGGGCAGCTTCACCCAGATGAACATGCCGCCTTCGGGCCGATTCCAGCTGACGCTGGCGGGGAAATGCGCCTGCAGTGCGTCCAGCATCGCGCGGCACTGCTGCGAATACAGCGTGCGGATCTGCGGGATGTGCTGGTCGAGATAGCCGTCCTTGATGGTCTCGTATACGAGGCGCTGATTGAGGCTGGGCGTGTGCAGATCCGCCGCCTGCTTCGCCTGCACCAGCTTGCGCAGCAACTCCTTGGGCGCGATCAGGTAGCCGACGCGCAGGCCGGGTGCCAGTACCTTGGAGAACGAGCCCATGTGCACGACGCCTTGAGGATTCATCGACAGCAGCGTGGGCAACTGCTCGCCGCTGTAGGAGAGCGCGCCGTACGGATCGTCCTCGAGCACCAGCAGGCCCGTCTCCGTGGCGATTCGCGTCAGTTCCCGACGCCGCTCCACCGGCAGGCGACGCCCGGTGGGATTCTGGAAATTCGGCAGGCAGTACAGGAATCGTGCACCGTTCGTGAGATCGCGCGTGAGCGCGGCAGGGATCAGGCCGTTGTCGTCCGACGGCACCGAGACGAACGTGGGTTCCGACAGCGAGAACGCCTGCAGCGCGCCCAGGTAAGTGGGCGTTTCGACCAGCACGCGGCTGCCGGGATCGACCAATGCCTTGCCGAGCAGATCCAGTCCCTGCTGCGAGCCGGTGGTGATCAGCACCTGGTCGACGTCGATGCGCACGCCGTCCTTGCTGTAGCGCTGCGCCACCCATTCGCGTAACGGCAGATAGCCTTCGGTCGGTCCGTACTGCAATGCTGCCGCGGGCGCCGTGGTGAAGATGTCGTTGCACGCCTGGCGCAGACGTTCGACCGGGAAGGTGGCGGGCGAGGGCAGGCCGCCGGCGAAGGAAATCACTTCCGGCCGCTCGGTCACCTTGAGGATTTCGCGAATCGCCGAGCTGGTGAGTTTGCGGGCGCGTTCGGAGAAGGTCCAGGTCATGGGGTGGGCTCGTTCGTAACAATGGCGGTGAGTAAGTTTAGCTTACGAAAGGACGAGCGCGCTGCGCAGCGACAGAAGCCTGGATTCGCGACCGACACAGTGTGTCCTGCAGCACACAGCGTGCGGGTGCTGTGTACAAAATCTCATGATCCGGGCGATTTACCCGTCGGCCGGCGACGGTAGCCGTCGTGGCGAATTGCAATCGGGTGCCGGGTGCGCACCAGCCGGCCGTTGCGGGACATCGGCCATGCGATGCAAAGGAAAGAGCGGATCGATCAAAGCGCAGCGTCAGTGGGAGGCCGACCAGTTCTGCGCCTCCTGCTGCAACTTCTCCCGCGCAGCGCGGTACTCCGCTTCGAGTCGGTCGACGATGGCCGCGGCCGGCAGCACATCGTGGATGGCGGCCACGCTCTGACCGCTGCCCCAGATGTCGCGCCAGACCTTACTGCGCGTGCTGCCGCCGCCGCCGAAATTCATCTTGCTCTTGTCCGCCTCCGGCAAGGCGTCGGGGTCCAGACCGGCGGCGACGATGCTGGAGCGCAGATAGTTGCCGTGCACGCCGGTGAACAGGTTGGTGTAGATGATGTCTTCCGCGCCGCTGTCGACGACCGCCTGCTTGTAGGCCTCACTGGCGTTCGCTTCCCGACTGGCGATGAAGCGCGTGCCCATGTAGGCCAGGTCGGCGCCCATTGCCTGCGCAGCCAATACCGCTGCGCCATTCGCAATTGCCCCCGACAGGATGATCGTGCCGTCGTAGAACTCGCGCACCGCGTTGACCAGGGCAAAAGGCGACAGCGACCCTGCGTGCCCACCCGCACCGGCGCAGACCAGGATGAGACCGTCCACGCCAGCCTGCAGCGCGCGCTTGGCGTGCTTGACGTTCGTGACATCGTGGAACACCAGTCCGCCATAGGAGTGGGCGGTTTCCACCACGGCATCTGGCGCGCGCAGGCTGGTGATCTGGATCGGCACCCGGTGCTTGCGGCACAGCTCCACATCGTGCTCCAGGCGATCGTTGGAGCTATGCACGATCTGGTTGACCGCGAACGGCGCGACGCGACGGTCCGGATGCTCGCGCTGAAACGCATCCAGCTCGGCGCGAATCCGTATCAGCCACTCTTCGAGCACGTGTGCCGGCCGCGCATTCAATGCCGGGAACGAGCCGACGATGCCGGCCTTGCACTGTTCGATCACCAGTTGCGGCGAGGACACGATGAACATCGGCGAACCGATGACCGGCAGGCGCAGGTGCTGACGCAGGAGATCGGGGATCGGCACTCGGAACCTCGATGGGATGGATGGCACCGCTAGCGTACCGGATGAGCGGGCGTGACACATCTCCAGCGCCGCTGCTGCGTCATGCCGATGCAATTCGGCGGACGCCGTGCCGTCATCGAACTGGATGAGTGGCCGGCATCTTGGGTCTGCCAACCGCGCGTCTGACGAATGCATGACATCTGCAAACGCACGCCAGAAAGATTCGTGAGCCAGCATTCGATTCCCGCCTTCATCAACGAAGCCGTCGGTGCGGATCGCGGCTTGATCTGCGGCTTCCAGCTGATGCGCGGTCAGCGGCCGCGCGAAATTCTCGTCGACGACATCGCCGCATGGCTGGCGCAACCGGATGCCATGACCTGGCTGCACTTCAACTTGAGCGAGGCACGGGCGCGACGCTGGCCGCTGCAAGCGCAGTTCCTGCCGCCGGCCATGTGGGAGCCGCTGCAGGAGCATGACGAGAACTGGCGCATCGAAGCTCGAGGGTGGGCTGCGGGTCCTGAGCGTTTCAGGTTCGATAACGAATCCGGTCCCGCGGAAGTCGCGTCGCTGTGGTGTTTCGCCAGTCCGGGCGCTCTCATCACCGCGCGGTTGCATCTTCTGAAGGGTGTCGATGACCTGCGTCGGGCGATGCGCAACGGCCCGTTGCCGGAGCTGGCATCCGGTGTGGGGTATTGCAGCGTTGCTGCTGCAACTGCGCACCGGGCGTGTGCGGCAGCAGGCTCGCAAGCTGTTGAAGCAGGGTCGAAAAATCGCCAAGTGCGCCAGGGCCAAGCTGCGGCGGCTGAGCAAGAAGCTGCTGGCGGATGCCGCCAAGCAGAATTCCGGCAAGAAACTGCTCCAACCACGTCGCCGCGCGCGCAAGTGATCAAAGTTTGAACAAGCTGACGTTGCTCGCGTCCGCGCCCGCAGATCCGCAAAGTCAAGCGGGACTTTTCCCGGGGTTATCCACAGTTGCTGTGGATTGTTGTCGGTGCGCTCGCGCCGCACCGCCCGCCGATGACGTGGAATTTCCGCGAGGGTTGAGCGTCACTGCCGCATGTACTTGTTGATGTCGAGCAGCCGCTCCACATAGCCGAAGCGGCCCTGGTCCTTGATCTCGTGGGCGGCCACGATCAAGCCGCTCATGGCGGCGCGATACAGCGAAGAGGCGAGACTGATGCGTTTCACTCCGGCGTCTTCCAGTTCCGCGACGCTGAAGGACCTGCCCGGCACGCCGACCATGAAATTGACGGGCTTCGACAGGGCCGAGCACACGGTGCGCACGGCGGCCAGATCCGGCAGGAGCGGTGCGAACAGTACGTCGGCACCGGCTTTCTCGTAGGCCTGCAGGCGCTTGATGGTGTCGTCGAGGTTCGGGTTGCCGCGCAGGAAGTTCTCGCAGCGGGCGGTCAGCGTGAACGGGAAGGGCAGTGAGCGTGCCGCCTGCACAGCCGCGGCGACGCGCTCGGTGGCAAGGCCGATAGCGTAGATCGGTTGGTTGCGCTCGCCGCTCGCATCCTCGATCGAGCCGCCGACCAGTCCCGCGGCTGCGCCCAGGCGGATGGTCTCGCCGGCCGTCTCCGGCAGATCGCCGAATCCCTTCTCCAGGTCGCCAGAAAGCGGCAGGTTCGTGGCAGTGACGATGCTGCGGATCTGCGCGAGTGCCTCCTCGCGCGTCACGTTGCCATCGAGACGGCCGAGACTGTTGGCCGAGGCGCTGCTGGAGGTCGCGAGCGCTTCGAATCCCAGTCCCGCGACGATGCGCGCCGACCCGGCGTCCCAGACGTTGGCGACGATGAAGGCTCCCGGCCGGCGATGCAGGGATTGAAACAGCGCGGCGCGCTCGATCTGGCTTACGTTCATGTCGGGCTCCGTTTCAAAGGTCATATCGAAGGGCGGCTTCTCGCTGCGCCATCGAGCGCGTGCGCCGCGGCAGCGGCTGATGTTGCTGTCGGATTGGGGCGTTCACACTGCCGCATCGAGCCGGCTGCCGATATAGAGGTTGATCCAGATGCGCACTGCCGCAGCGGCGGCAGGCGTCTTGGCCCGCTCGCTTTCCCGAGGGATCGCCGCGCTCGCCGACAGCACGCATCGGTCGGCTCTTGTGGCGTCACCTCGTCCAGTGTCGCCGGATCGATGGATGCAAGTGACCATCGAGCGCTTCGCGGTATCCTTCGACAAAAATGCGGTCGTTGCAGTGACGGCAGAATGACGGTGCGTGCCAGGGCGCCGGGCCGTCAATCTCCCGGCTCGGTCGCACGGCAAGCGAATGGACGTCCTCGGGCTCGATGCGATGCCGCGGTTGCGTGGCTTGCAGCGGGCGGTACCGGCGCGCAGGCCGAGGTCTGCTTCGAAGCAGACCTTGCCGCGACGGCGGCTGCCCTGGCAGGTCTCGAGCATGGGGAGCCTTCGGTCGTGACCAGGACTGTCTTGTATCAGTCAAAGTGGACAAGTTCTGTCTATATGGGAATGTCGCCTCGCAATCCGTCCATGCGCGCCGATACATGCATATGCCGCTGATTGCTCTCATTGCGGTGCTGACCGCGGCGGCAACGCACGCCACCTGGAATCTGTACGCCAAGCGCGCTGCCGGCTCGCGACACTTCGTCTGGCTCTACTCGATGGCGTCGGTGTTCCTTTATACGCCGGTCGTGATCTGGGTCGTGTGGCACGAGCGGCCGCAGTTCCAGGCCATCCATTGGCTGGCGCTGCTGGCCACTTCGACACTGCATCTGGGCTATTCGCTGATGCTGCAGGCGGGATATCGCGCATCCGATCTGTCGCTCGTCTATCCGCTGGCGCGCGGCTGCGGGCCGCTGCTGTCATTCCTTGCCGCCGTGCTGCTGCTGGGCGAGCGGATCACCGGATTGTCCGTGTTCGGAGTAGTGCTGGTGGTGGCGGGGATCGTTCTGGTGGCAGGGTTGCTGAGCGGATCGCACAAGGCGCCGCGTGCGGGAATTTTCTTTGGGCTGGGCACCGGTGTGTTCATCGCCGCGTACACCATCAATGACGGCTGGGCGGTGAAAGTGTTGCTCATTTCGCCGTTCATCGTCGACTACACCGGCAACTGGTTTCGCATCGCCGTGCTCAGCCCGGCCGCCTACACTGATCGGGTGCGCGTCGCCCGGGAAATTCGTGAATACGCCAGGCCGGTGCTGATGGTGAGCATTCTGGCGCCGCTGGGCTACATCCTGGTGCTGTATGCGATGCGAGTCGCGCCGATCAGCCACGTGGCGCCGATGCGTGAGCTGGCGACGCTGATCGGTACGTATTTCGGTGCACGCCTGCTCAAGGAGCGCGCAGCGCCCTCGAGAGTCATTGGCGCCGTGTGCATCGTTGGCGGCGTGGTGTGTCTGGCATTGGCCGACGCGGGGCCGTGAATGTAGCTGGGAATGGTGTCCACGGTAACGACGGCGGACTACGATCGAATGGGCGCTGAAGGGGTGACGCGCCGTACAGCGAGGTAAGGCAGGATCGCCGGGCTTGATTGACTGTTCCTGCATCGTTCCCGCGCAAGCGGGAGCCCATCCGCGTCAGCAGGATGGCCCTCGTGCCCGCTTGCGCGAGACGAGCCTGCTCGGGAGTGACGAGTAAATCGGAGCGTTCCCGGCTGTCATTGCGCGTCATTCGCTGCGGCAGGTGCGTAAACTACGTGCATGCCTGATCACTCCTTCGACGACGCTCCACTGGAAACTCTGTTTCTGCCTATCCTCGACGCGCGCCTGCGGTGGCCGCAGAGCGGTGTGCTGTTCCTGCGCGCACGCGACGGCTGGCCGCTGCGGCAACGTCCATTGCCGGGCCTGGTTTGCGAGCAGAGCTTCAAGCCGGATGCCGCAGCGCTGCAGCGTTCTGGATTCGAAGTCCTCGCTCGTCCGGCGGCTGCGGCGGAGGGGAAAAGGTACGAACTGGTCATGGTGCTGCCACCTCGACAGCGTGACGAGGCGCGAGCTCTGCTGGCACGGGCGATTGCGCTGACCAAGCCGGGTGGGCGAGTCATCGCCTGCCTCGGCAACAATGAAGGCGCGCGTTCCGGCGAGTCGGATCTGACGCGCCTCGCGGGTCCGCTCGAGACCATGGTCAAGAACAAATGCCGTGTTTTCTGGAGCGGTCCGCTGCAGGGAGCGGCCGATCCGGTGCTCGCCGCCGAGTGGCAGGTCCTCGATGCGGCGCGGCCGATCGGCGACGGGCGTTTCGTCAGTCGTCCGGGTGTTTTCGCCTGGGACCGGATCGATGCCGCTTCGGCGCTGCTGGCGCGGCATCTGCCGGCGACGCTGACCGGGCGCGCGGCGGATCTCGGCGCAGGCTTCGGCTATCTATCGGGGGAACTGCTGTCGCGCTGTCCCGGCATTGCCGCGCTGCATCTCTATGAAGCCGAACGGCGGGCGCTCGACCTCGCCCGCGCGAATCTTGCTGCGTATGAGTCGCGTGTTGCTCTGGAATATTTCTGGCACGACGTGACCGGGGGCTTGCCGCATTCGTACGATGTCATCGTGACCAATCCTCCGTTTCACGTGCGTGGCGGTGCGGATCGTCCGGATGTGGGCAGACGTTTCATCGCCGTCGCCGCCGCGGCGCTGAATCCGGGTGGACGGCTCTGGCTGGTCGCGAACCGGCATCTGCCTTACGAGGCGGTGCTCGCCGACAGCTTCGGTCAGGTGCGCACGGTCGCGCAGGAGCACGGCTTCAAGATCGTCGAGGCGATCCGGTCAGCGCCGCGAGCGCCGCGAAACCGGCGATGAGGCTGGTCAAGCTGATCGCCAATCTCGGCTACGGCAGCCGCAAACAGGTTGCGGCGTTGTTCCGCGAAGGTCGCGTCACCGATGTCGATGGCGAAGTGCTGTACGCCGACGACAAGGTCGAGCACGCGCGGCTGCGCCTCGACGGTGAGCCGCTGGATCCGCCGCCCGGTTTGACGCTCATGCTGCACAAACCCATCGGCTACACCTGCTCGACGCGCGATCCCGGCCGCATCATCTATGATCTTTTTCCCTCGCGGTTCCGGTTGCGCTCCCCGGTGCTGGCCAGCGTCGGGCGGCTCGATCGCGACACCAGCGGCCTGCTGCTGATGACCGACGACGGCGGCCTGCTGCACCGGATCGTTTCACCCAGACGCAAGCTGGCCAAAGTGTACGAGGCAGGGCTGGCTCGCGAGCTGCGCGGCGATGAAGGTGCGATCTTCGCCAGCGGCAAGCTGATGCTCGAGTCGGAAAACACGCCGCTAGCGCCGGCCGTTCTCGAAGTGCTTGGCTCGAAACAGGCGCGCCTGACGCTCACCGAAGGACGCTATCACCAGGTGCGTCGCATGTTCGCTGCGGTAGGCAATCACGTGGAGACGCTGCATCGCAGTCGGATCGGCGGGCTCGAGCTGGACGATCTGTCCGCTGGGCAATGGCGTGTGCTGGACGCTCGGGATCTGGAGCGACTGTTCGCTACACCTGGATAGGGGGCGAAACGCCTGCGATCGGCAGGCCGGAATTAGTTCCGCGCAGCACGCAGCCGTGCTGCGCAGGTAATCTGCATCATCGGCGAAAGCCCGGCGAAATCGATGGCAGCGTGCGCCGCCACAGCCCACGCACGTTGCGGTCGGTAGCTGAGCAACAGAGCAATGTCGTGTCGTTGCTGCCCGTGTAGATGTCAACGCGAGTGACGCAGTCAACGGACGGCGGCAGGGTCGCTTGATCGTCAAAAAACCATGTAGTATAAAAATACTGTAGCTCTAAAGTGCTACACGACGAGCTGCCGTGGCGTCGGGGCGGTACGCCGGCTCTGGTTGCGATGAATTCCCATGGAAATGCAGCGACAAGGAGATCTGGCATGAAAACCCGTCGAAAGCGCGTGGCCGCCGAGGGCGTCACGTTTCGCAGCCTGGTGCGGGACTGCGCCGAAGAACCCGAGATCGTCGAGTCTTTCAACAAGGCCTACAACGCACACCTCAAGGCGCCCATCAAGGCCCTGTTGCAGGACCGCTGGCCGATGTCGACTTCCACCGAGGAAGAAATGCATCTCGGCTGTTTCATCGTATTCGTGCACGAGAACATCTGGCTGCGCCTGAAGCGCGTGCAGACGAAACTGGGTGTGGAGCCGCTGCCGCCGTCCAGTCGCTGATCCGGGAAAAAGGGGGGCGGAGCAGTGGCGATTACTGCTCCGCTTCTCTCACGACTTCCCACATCCTGGTTTTCAGTGCGGCGCACAGGCGTTCCAGGGTTTCGATGCGGATGTTCTTGCGGCCGCGTTCGATCGCCGAATAGTAGGTGCGATGCATCTGCACCATCTCGGCAAAATTCTCCTGGCTGATCTCGAGCGCTTCCCGGCGGCTGCGTAGCGCAGCGCCTATGCGTTCGGGAAGCGGAGGGCGTTTCATGGCGCCACGCTAGCTAGCGCATCGCAATGGAACTACAGTGCAATAGCGCTACATCGTGCGCTCGTCAGGTGATCCGGCGTGCGGCTCGGGCTGGATCAAGTCCCGCGCGCCAAGGCGCGAGCAGTGCTGTTGATCGACTGCGCGTGCGCCGCTACTTCAGGAATTCCTCGGCCTCTTTGAGGATCTGCCAGGGCTTCTGATCCACGGCCATGCAGAGCTTTTCCAGCGTATCGATGCGGAATTTGACCTTGCCGGTTTCCAGTCGTGAATAGTTCACGCGGTGCGTGCCCATGCGTGCGGCGGCGTCATCCTGGTTGAGCTTCAGTTCCTTGCGTCGCGCTTTGAGCGCGCGCCCGATCCGGCGTGGCAGGGTGGAAATCCGTGTCGTTTGGGGCGCAGGCTTCTTCGTCGGCGTCCTTTTCATGGACACCTACGCTATAGCCCGTACTGCAATAGAGCGACAGCACAAAAATACTACTTTTTAAAAAAATAGCGCGCGCGTGCGGATGCGCGCCGGTCACCGCGTAGCATGCGAATGGTGGCGCGGCCCGGAGAGTCGCTTGCGGAGAACCGCAGCTGCGACCGCATCGAGCAAGTGTCAGTCTGACAGTCGTGGGGGGTGCTGGTCGCCAGCAGCGCGGTTGTCGCGTTGAATTCAGGTTCCGCCGAGAATACGCGTGTTTCATGCGGTCAAACCTGACCATCTCTTAATGTGCGGCGCGACATTCGCAAGGGAACGTCCGCCGATGTTTTCTCTCAAAAAGGGTATCCATCGAAGGAGAGGCACCATGTACGGCGTGTTCAGATCAGGATTCATGACCCTGCTGCTGGCGATCCTGGTGCCGCTGAGCGGTCAGGCGACCGCAGCGGCCGGCGATCAACCCGTCCAGTCCGTGTGGAAGCCGCAGGAGATCCGTTATTCCTACGTGGGCTTCACGGCCGCGTACGGCTGTACGGCTGCGGAAACGCGGCTGAAGAAAATTCTGCTCGCACTGGGCGCTCATCCGCAGACCACGGTGCGCGCCAATGGTTGCTACAACGACCGGCCGTCGAAGAATTTCTTCATCTCG
>JBDHQY010000047.1:0-9939 GCA_039807315.1 Steroidobacter sp.
CGTGGTCATCGCGCTGTTTCATGACGCCGGCTACATCCGCCAGACCGACGATCAGACCCATCGCAACGGCGCCGAATTCACTTTGAGCCATGTCAGCCGCAGCGCGCAGTTCATCGGCCGCTACCTGCCCACCATCGGCATGGCCGAGTGGGTGCCGGTGGCCACCAAGGTGGTGCACTTCACCGGCTACGAAGTGCAGTTCGACCAGATCCGGCTCGACGACCACCGCGACCGGGTGGTCGGCCACGTGGTCGGCACGGGCGATCTGATCGCGCAGATGTCGGACCGCTGCTACCTGGAGAAATGCCGCGATCGCCTCTATCCGGAGTTCGTGCTCGGCGGCATCGCCATGCCGAACGACGAGCAGGGCAACACCTCGGTGCGCTATCGCTCGGGGCTGGACGTGCTGCGTCAGACACCGGAGTTCGTCGAGGACGTGCGCCGCACGCGGCTCGATGGCGAATTCAACGGGCTGTATCGCCATCTGCAGGTGCTGTTCAACGGCCGCAACCCGTACATGGAGGCGATCCAGGCCAACCTCGACTATCTGGCCGAAGTGCTGCGCTCCGGCCGCTGGCCCATGCTGCGGCGGGATCCGCCCTGCTTCACCTGGGAGAAGAACCCGGTGCAGAACATCCGCTCGCTGATGCTGGGCCACATGAAGCAGGTCTGGAAGACCTGACAGCGCGGGCTGGCGGCGGCTGATGCCAGCCAGAAGCCCTGCGGCCCATGTCCATGGCCGATCCCCTCATCATTTGCCGGGCCGTGGCGCGCGGCGCCGGCTTGCCTATCATTCGCTGCCGGCGTGACGCAGATGCGCTAACGCATGTGGCAGGGACCGATGTCCCGATCGCCGGTTACGGCGAATCGATCGACAACAGGAAGCGCGTGTAGATCTCCGGCAGCCGCGCCAGCACGTACGGCTTGCCGGCGATCGCGCTGCCATCGATCACCTGGCGCAGCATCGACAAGCTGAGCGATTCCAATGCCGTCAGCGAAACCGGCGCGTAACTCAGATGCCAGGGTTCGGGGCTTACGCCGCCACGATCCAGGCGGTATGGACGGAAAAAACCAAAGCTGCGCATGTTGGCGTCGAGCCACGCGCCCAGGCGCGCGAAGATTCCATCCTTGGCGTATTCGCGCGGCAACAGCTCGACCTGGTAGCCCGCCGGCACTGCCGCCGTGTCGATAACGTCGATGTCGCTGCCCCAGTGATGACGGCTGCCGCCGGGAATCGCGGACCAGCACAGAATGGCGTCCACCATTTCGCTGTCGGGCACGTTGGCGCGCTCGATGAGCTGGCCGCTGCGACCGTAGAGCGGCCGCTCGCCCGACCACTTGCGATTCCATATCGCCAGCTGCGTATCGAAATCGCGGAAGCTCGAGCGCGCAGTCAGATCGATGCCGTCATATGCCGCGGCATCGCGCATCGCCAGGAACGATGCCACGACCTCGTAGTGCAGCGCGCAGCGCGGCTGATTCAGCTCGACCACGTGCGTACGGGCCCGGCCGGTAAGCTCGAGCTCATTCATGCTTGGAGCAACCTCTTTGGAGTCGACAAGGGCCGCAAGTATGTCAAAAAATCCGACAACCGAACGGGCTTCGCGGCGAGCCGAACCTTTTTCGGCTTCCGGATAACACTGCCCGCGCCGAAAGCCCGCTATGATGCACCCGCTCGGGTGGCTGAAGTCGAGGCCGGCAGGCGCGGCACCGTTGCAGGGCGGTTCGCCGGATCGATACTCACTTCATGCCCCCAGGGCGGTGACAAATAATCGAGCGATCGAGGGTGGGGCCCTTCGACAGCGCCAGAACAGACGAAGCGTCGGGAGCATCGCAGTTTGAGAACGCACGGCCTCAAAACCAGATTACTCGTGATCGCGGTCGTCGCGGGCCTGTGCATCACCCTGGTGCTGCTTGCTCTGGGTTATCTCGACTATCGCCATTCCAGCGCGACGACCGGCATCCAGGGTGAACGTTCGCTGCTCGCCGCCGAGATGCAGCGGCTCGACGTGGCCGGCAGCGATATCGTCGCCGCGCACGCCGCAGATCTGGAGGGCGCACTGCGCGCCGGCGACAGGAATGCCGTCCGGCGCATCGGCGAGCTGATGCTGGCCAATCGCACGGTCACGTTCGTGCGCATCGACGATACCGCCGGCAATTCCATTTACACGGCGGCGCGCGACGAACCCTGGGTGGCTGCGCTGCTGCCGTCCGAAAAGCACGAGACGCGTCGCACGCTCGGTGGATTGCAGCCGCTTGGCGTGGTGGCGGTCGGCGTCGCGCGGCCCGGCCTGATGGCTTCGGCCGAGGGCCTGCGGACCCAGCTCGAAACCGTCGAGCGCCATGGCTTCGAGCGGCGCATCTGGAGCATCACTGGCGCCGGCCTGCTCATCACCGGCGTACTGGCGCTGGTTGCATGGCTGCTGGCGCGGCGGCTGGAGCGCCCCATCGTCGAGCTGATCCGCTCGGCGCAGCGCATCGGCGAAGGCGACTACACCCGGCCGCACAAGGTCACCAGCAACGACGAGATCGCCGACCTGGAAGTGGCGCTGGATCGGATGCGCCAGAACCTGCGCCAGACCACCATCACCAAGGACTATCTCAACAGCGTGCTGAACAGCATGAACGACGCCGTGCTGGTCACCTCGCCCGCCGGCATCGTCACGCGCGTCAACGACGCCGCGGTGCGATTGTTCGGCTACCAGGAAGACGAGATTGCCGGCAAGCCGTTCATCACGCTGCTGGCGGACAACGAGCGCGATTCGTTCTCGATGGAGGCCTCCGCCCTGGAAACGCACGAGACGGTGATCGCCACGCGCAGCGGCCAGACCATTCCGGTTTCATTGTCGGGTGCGCCGATCGCGTCGGACGATCCGCAATTCCAGGGCACCATCTTCGTCATTCGCAACATCACCGAGCGCAAGCGCGCCGAACGCCGCATCCGCTATCTCGCCCGCTACGACGCACTGACGAAAGTACCGAACCGCATGCAGTTCCAGCACATGCTGCAGCAGGCCATCGCGCGTGCACGGCGCGCCGATCGCGGCATCGTGCTGCTGTACCTGGACATGGATCGGTTCAAGGAGATCAACGACACCTTCGGCCATGCCGCCGGCGATCGCACCCTGGAAGTGCTGACCGAGCGGCTCATCCGCATCCTGCCGCGCGAAGCGGTGGTCGGCCGGCTGGCGGGCGACGAGTTCGGCCTGTTCATCGAAGGCTTCGCCGAAACCGAGCATGAGCGCACCCAGGCGGCGAATCTCGCCCGCATGGTGCTGACCGAAGTCGGCAAGGCCTACTACGTCGATCAGCAGGAGGTGTTCCTCACCGCCAGCGTCGGCATCGCGCTGTGCCCCAAGGATGCGGAGAACGTGATCGACCTGATCCGCAACGCGGACGCGGCCATGTACCACTCCAAGCAGAACGGCGGCAACAGCTTCGCGTTCTATTCGCCGGACATGAACGCGGCGGCAGTGGAACGACTGATGCTGCGAAGCAAGCTGCGCCGCGCGCTGGAGCGCGACGAGCTGATGATGTTCTATCAACCCAAGGTGGATCTGAGCAACGGCCTCATCGTCGGCGCCGAAGCGCTGCTGCGCTGGCGCCTGCCGGGCCACGGCGACATTCCGCCGTCCCAGTTCATTCCGCTGGCCGAAGAGACCAACCTGATCCTGGGGATCGGCGAGTGGGTGATGAACCGGGTCTGCTCCGATTACCGCCGCTGGCTGGAGCGCATCGCGAATCCCGGCCGCATCTCCATCAATCTGTCATTGAAGCAGCTGCGCCAGGCCAGCTTCATCACGCGCTGCCGCTCCGTGTTCCGCCGCCACGAAGTCTCGCCCACCTGCTTCGAGCTGGAGATCACCGAGACCACCCTGATGGCCGATCCCAAGCGCACCATCAAGCTGCTGAACGAGCTGCACGCCATGGGGCTGCATCTGTCGATCGACGATTTCGGCACCGGCTATTCCTCGCTGAGCGCGCTGCAGCAGTTCCCGATCGGCACGCTCAAGATCGACCAGTCCTTCGTACGCGACGCCGCCGTCAATGCCGACGATGCCACCATCGTGCGCACCATCATCGACATGGGCAAGGCGCTGGAAGTCGAAGTGGTCGCCGAAGGCGTGGAGAACGAAGAGCAGTTCAACCTGCTGCGTGCCCGTGGCTGCAACTACGCGCAGGGCCGACTGTTCGGCGACGCGATGAGCTCGGAGGAATTCATGTCCCTGCTGCTGGCACAGGCCAACGGCCGTTCGCGCGTGAGTCGCCTGTTCGCGGTGAAGTGAGGCGGCTCCCGAGGCGGACCGCATCCACCGCACCTCTGATACCCACTCTCCATGCCTGTTCGCGCAGGCAGCAGGCGGCCATCCGGATGGGACTGTCCTCCGTGCACGCCGGAATGACGGGTACCGATTGCCGGCCATTGGGCAATGTTCTGTATTCGTCACTCCCGCGCAGGCGGGAGTCCCTCCTGCTGCTTCAGATGGATTCCCGCCTGCGTGGGAATGACCGGGAGCGGGTCGGTCAGACCTTACTTGGCGGTACGCCTGCCTGAGCGGCCTCTTCCGACCGCCACATCAAGTCCTGTAGCCTTCGCGCTTCGCTCGTGGCGCCGCCGGTAGTCTGTCCCGTCTCTCATGCTTACGTTTTCCTCCCTCAGCCTGCGCCGCGGCACGCGTCTGCTCATCAAGGACGCCTCGTTCACCGTTTACCGCGGTGAGAAAGTCGGCATCGTCGGCAAGAACGGCACCGGCAAGTCCAGCCTGCTGCAGCTCATCCTCGGCGAGCTGCAGCCGGATGCGGGCAGCTTCGAGCGGCCGTCGCAGCTGGTACTGGCGCACGTGGCGCAGGAGCTGGACGCGACCGACCAGCCTGCGATCGAATTCGTGATGGATGGCGACGAGGAGCTGCGCACGACCGAGCGCGCCATCGCCAAGGCGGAAGCCGCTGACGACGGCGTCAAGCTCGGCGAGCTCCACGCACGTTACGCAGCTCTCGGTGGCTACGACGCGCGCAGCCGCGCCGGACGCCTGCTTCACGGCCTGGGCTTTTCGCCCGAGGACGAGACTCGTGCGGTTCGCGCATTCTCCGGCGGCTGGCGAGTACGCCTCAACGTCGCGCAGGCGCTGATGTGCCGCTCCGACCTGCTGCTGCTCGACGAGCCGACCAACCATCTCGATCTCGACGCCGTGATCTGGCTGGAAGAATGGCTGCGCAACTATCCGGGCACCTTGCTGATGATCGCACACGACCGCGAATTCCTCGATCGCACGGTCGACCGCATCGTGCACATCGAGCAAGGCAGCGCGCGCATCTATACCGGCAACTATTCGAAGTTCGAAGACCAGCGTGCCGAGCAGCTCGCGCAGCAACAGGCGATGTACGAGCGTCAGCAGCGCGAGATCGGCCACATGATGAGCTTCGTCGAGCGCTTCCGCGCCCAGGCCACCAAGGCACGGCAGGCGCAAAGCCGCATCAAGGCGTTGGAGCGGATGCAGCGCATCGCACCGGCGCATGTCGACTCGGAGTTCGAGTTCAGCTTTCTGGCGCCGGAAAAGCTGCCGCAGCCGCTGCTCAGCATCGAGAATCAATCGGTCGGTTACGGCGAGCGGGTGATCCTGAGCGCGCTGAGCATGACCATCGCCCCCGGCAGCCGCATTGCCCTGCTCGGACGCAACGGTGCCGGCAAATCGACGTTGATGAAGATGCTGGCCGGTGAGCTGACGCCGCTCGCGGGAAAACGCGTGGCAGCCCGTGACCTGCGCATCGGATATTTTGCGCAGCATCAGCTGGAACAGCTGTCCGTCGAGGAATCGCCGCTGGCACATTTCAAGCGGCTCGACGGCCGCGCCACGGAGCAGGAGCTGCGCAATTTCCTCGGCAAGTTCGGTTTCGGCGGCGACCGCGTATTCGAGCCCGTCGGGCCGTTCTCCGGCGGCGAAAAGGCACGGCTGGTGCTGGCACTGGTCAGTTACCTGCGGCCGAACCTGTTGCTGCTCGACGAGCCGACCAATCACCTGGACCTGGAAATGCGCCAGGCCCTGGCGGTCGCACTGCAGGACTTCGATGCGGCGGTGGTGCTGGTGTCGCACGATCGACATCTGCTGCGTGCCGTAGCCGATGAGCTGGTCTTGGTGGACCAGGGGCGCGCCAGGCCCTTCGACGGCGATCTGGACGACTACGCGCACTGGTTCACCATCCGCGAGCAGCAGGAGGAGAAGGAGATCGAATCTCGCGGCAATGCGAACAGCGCCGAACAGAAAAAGCAGCGCAAGCGCGAGGAAGCCGAACAGCGCAATCGTCTGAGCGGCTTGCGCGCCGGAATCGCACGGCTCGAGAAGGAGATGACCAAACTGCAGAGCGAGCTATCGCAGATCGAAACCGCGCTAGCGGTGCCGGAGATCTATCTGGAAGAGTCGAAACCGCGGCTGCGCGAGCTGCTCGATGCGCAGACCCGGCTCAAGCGCCAGCTGGAAACGGCCGAAGCGGCGTGGCTGGAGAATACCGAAATCCTCGAGCGGGAAATGGCCGCGCCATCCGTCTGAAACGGCAGCTGTCCGCCGCTGCGGACCGCATTCGGTCAAGTCGAGAACAGGCTTTCGCGGGAGTGCCTAACAAATCAGGCCTGCCCTAGATCGTGCCGCTGCTCCGCAAGCGATCGAGTTCCTCGTCACTCAGGCCAAGCCGCTCGCGCAATACTTCGCGAGTATGCTGACCGAGCAACGGCGGCGGCGCATCGTAGGACGGCGGCGTGGCCGACAGCTTGATCGGACTGGCCACCTGCGGCACCGATCCCGCCAGCGGATGCGGCAGGTCGATTCGCATGCCGCGGTGTTGCACCTGCGGATGCGCAAATACCTGGGCGAGATCGTTGATCGGCCCCACCGGAATGCCCAGGGGCTCGAGCAATGACACCCATTCGGCCACTCGGCGCGTACGCAGTACGTCTGCCAGCAGCGGCACGAGAATGGTGCGGTTGCGCACACGATCCGCGTTCTTCGCGAATCTCGGATCGGCGTGGAACGAGCAGCCCGCGACTTCACAGAATTTCGCGAACTGACCGTCGTTGCCCACCGCCAGCACGAACTGGCCGTCGGAGGCGTCGAACACCTGGTAGGGAACGATGTTGGTGTGCGCATTGCCCTGCCGTTGCGGCACCTTGCCGGAGACCAGGTAGTTCATGTTCATGTTGGCGAGGGTCGCCACCTGCACGTCCAGCAGCGCCATGTCGATGTACTGCCCTTCGCCGGTCTGCGCGCGATGGGCGAGCGCCGCGAGCACTGCGATCGTCGAATACAGACCCGTCATGATGTCGGCCACCGCGACCCCGACCTTCTGCGGTCCACCGCCCGGCGAGCCGGCGCGCTCGCCGGTGATGCTCATCAGTCCGCCCATGGCCTGGATGATGAAGTCGTAACCGGCCACCTGGCGCATCGGGCCGCTCTGGCCGAAACCGGTGATGGAACAGTAGACCAGGCCGGGATTGACGGCCCTGAGCTCCGGGTAGCCCAAGCCGTAGCGGGCCAGATCGCCGGCCTTGTAATTTTCCAGCAGCACGTCGCATTGCGCCGCGAGCCGGCGCACCAGCGCCTGCCCTTCGGGACGCGAGATATCCAGCGTCAGCGATTTCTTGCCGCGATTCGCGGCTAGGAAATAGGCCGCCTCGTGCGTCTCGTTGCCTTGCCCGTCCTTGAGATAGGGTGGCCCCCAGCCACGCGTGTCGTCCCCGCTGCCCGGACGTTCGATCTTGATCACCTCGGCGCCAAGGTCCGCGAAAACCTGCCCCGCCCAAGGGCCGGCGAGCACACGGCTCATGTCGAGGACACGGATGTGCGACAAGGCACCGCGGGGTCTGTTGTCGGTCTGGGAATTCATGGATGACAGCCGCCAGGAAGCTGGCAAGTGTACCGGCAAATCGCTGGCCGGCCGACTCCGGGCGAGCCGCGCGGCGCAAGCTTCAATGGCGGCAGCGAGCCGGGACGAAGCACCGTCGGCCGCCGATCCGTAGCGGGCGGAAGTTTCCGCGCGACGGGCTCCGGCGGTCGGTGGAACCACGGAACGAACCGGTCGCCGTGCGCTCTGAACCTGATGTGGGGACGCCAACGGCTCATGCTTCACCGGGACCCTGGAATGACTCATCGGATCACCCATCGCCTGCTCGCCGCGATCCCGCTGCTGGCTCTGGCGCAGGCTGTGCCGGCGGCCGAGCCGCTCGCCACTCACGCCGACGGCCCCAAGGCTCCATCCCGGACCGCAGCCAGCCTGGTGAGAAAGCCGCTGGATCTGCGTCCACCCGACATCGCCACGCTGCTGACGCCGGCGGAGCTGGATCGCATTCTCAGCCGGATCGCCGAAGAGAACATCGAGGAGATCGAGGTGCAGCGCGAACGTGACAGGGCGCTCGACCTGGGATCACCGGCCGTGCCGCTCGGCATCGCCTCGCCCTTCTGGGCGCTGGCGCATCCGCTGCAGGCATGGCGCATCCTGGCTCCCATTCCGCCGGACCGCGCGCAGTACCTCAACACTCCAGCGGATGCAACGGATGCGTACCGGCGGCCGGTGTTTCTCCCGCCCTGATCTCTTTGCACGGCCGTCGCCAGACGGCGTTGCCTCGCGTCGGCGGCGAGGTATGCGAGAATCCCAGCTCGATTCCTCCCCAGCCACGATCCTCCGATGAATGCACAGAGCAGCGCAGTGCCCGCCTTTCCACGTCACCTGAAATTCGAAGGCGGTTGCAATTTCCGCGACATCGGCGGCTACGCGGCCACCGGCGGGCGCACCGTGAAATGGGGCCAGGTGTATCGCACCGGCGTGCTGAGTTATTTCACCGGCAACGATCATGCTTCGCTGCTCAAGCTCGGCGTACGCGCCATCTGCGATCTGCGACGCGAAGAAGAACGCGAGCGCGAGCCGACACGCTGGCCCGACGCCTCGATTCATTCTCTGGCATGGAAGGACGATACGAACACGCCGACCGTGCGCGGCTTCGCCGCGAAGCGGCCGCGCACTGCAACCGGAATGCGCGATGCGATGATCGATGTCTATCGTGCGCTGCCCGTCTGGATGGCACCGCGCATTCGCGGCTTGTTCGAATGTATCGCCAACGGTAAATCACCGGTCGTCGTCCACTGCGCAGCCGGCAAGGACCGCACCGGCGTCGCCATAGCGGTGCTGCTCGGCGCATTGGGCGTATCCCGCGACACCATCATCGAGGACTACCTGTTGACCAATGCCGGCGGCAACTTCGAGCATTTCATCCAGGCACACCAGCACAGCCAGCTCGGTCTCGCCGACGCGCATCAACCGTTGCTGTCCATGCCGGATGAAATGCGCCGCATGTTGTTCGTCGCCGACGCGGACTATCTGCTGGCGGCGCTGCAGCAGATCGAGCAGGTCCACGGCGGGCTGCAGTCCTACCTTAAGACTTCAGTACGACTCGAGCCGGCAATCCTGCAGCAAGTGCGCGATTCGCTGCTCGCATGACGCAGAAAATGTGCTGAAAACAGCGGGCGAGCCTTGCTCCGGCCGCAGCGTCACCGCACAATCGAGCGCGCCACTGGAGTCAACGAGCAGACTGCTTTCCGCAGATCCTCATGCTGGCCAAGCTCGCACGGAACGAAGAATCGCTGGTCGCGCGTGTACTCGCACAAGGGTATGGCCGACTGCATTTTCCGGAACCGCTGGAAAGCGAATTCCGCACCGATTACATCCTGGCATCGGTGCGCTGGGTACGCATGTGCCTGTTCGTGGCGGTCGGCACCAGCGTCGGCTTCGCCCTGATCGATCACTGGGTCATTCACGCCAACAACCCGATGCCGGACGTGGTGCGCTTCGGGTTGCAGCTGCCGGTATTGTTCGCGGCGCTGCTCACGACCTTCAAACCGTTCTACGAGAACTGGTACCAGCGCGCCATCCAGATCGGCGGCCCGCTGTTCGGCA
>JBDHQY010000048.1:0-9835 GCA_039807315.1 Steroidobacter sp.
GCTTCAATCTGATGTATGACCGGCGCACGGCACCGAAATTTCTCGGCAAGGTGACGACGGCCGCGCGCGGCTTCAACATGGAAGCGAACGGCCGCCGGCGCGATGCCGATATCTTCCAGGGCGGCGTCGAAACGCGCACCAACCCGATCCGCCTGCCGCGGTCGTTGCAACCACTCGAGTGGGTACCGAAAGGCGAGAACGCGCGGATCCATGAGCTCAGCGGCGACACGCATATCAAGTTCTTCGCCGACGGCAGCTACACCTGGCTCACCCGCGGGTCGTCGCAAGCGCAGTATCTCAACGAGCCATCCGAGGATCCGGTGTATTTCATCGCCACGCGCAATGCGACGCTGTATGTGAAAGGCGTGGTTGCAGGCAAGATCCTGGTGTATTCGCCCTACCGGATCATCATCGAGGGCAGTCTCGTTTACGCGAACGATCCGCGCGACAAGCCCGGCTCGCGTGACTACCTGGGGCTGGTCAGCGACAAATATGTGGAGGTCGCATCAGCGGGCGTGACCGGTCCCGGCGATCTCGAAATAGATGCGGCCATCTTTGCGGGGCGCCGCTTTGCGGTAGCCGACATCGATCATTCACGCAGCGCGACGCTGCGGATCTACGGCAGTCTCGCTGCCGGGACGCTCTCGGCCACCGAGCCACGCTACGCCACAAAGATCGATTACGACCAGCGCTTCGAGCGCCAGCGCCCGCCGGGCTTTCCTTCGACCGACCGCTTCGAAGTCAACGACTGGGGCGGACAGTGGACCGAACTGCCGGCACCGCAGATGCCCGAGCGGGTCGGCCACGAGCCACTCTAGAGCTCAGCCCAAAAGCCCATGAATGGCCGATGTGCGTGTGGATCACGCACATGGTGCATCCGACGAATTCACCTTCGTGAAACACAATCGCCGTAACGGTGTTGGACGACTTGGAGGTGATGTCCACGGACTCGTTGGAGCGTGCCGTGCCGAGCGCCTCGATGATCGTTCCCAGCGGCTGCACGGTTGCGACGGCGGTTACCACCGGCACTGCGCTCGGGCGCACACCGGCAGCCGGCCCACCAAGTCCCGCGCCCGGCTTGCCGCAGCCGGCAAGCAGCGTCATCGCCAAGCCGATACCGAAAGCCGCGCTGGTGATGAGAGACTGCCGACGCCCGTTGCGCGCCCTGCCCAGTCTCATGGGTGAGCGAGCGCGGCAGCGAGGGTCGCTGCAGGAAGTTTTGTTTTCATGCGTCCCCTTGAGGCTCTCGAGCAGGCCATCGATCCTAGCCAGTTGGGCCGTGCCCAGGGAGTTGCATGGAAGCGTGCGCTTGGTGACCGCAGCGCACCGGGGGCGCGGAGCGTCGCAAGCGGGAGGAGAATCGAGCTGCAGCCCGCAGCGTTGCCTTCAGACCGCGTCGGCAGCAACGCGCCGGATCGTGTCGATCGCCAGCGACAGCGCTGCGGAGTCGAATTTCGCTGGAAAGCACAGGTAAGCGGCAAGGCGGAATTCAGGTGCGCTGGCGACGCGATGCAGCTTGCCGGCAAGCTCGTATTCGCGGATCAGCCGTATCGGGAAATAGCCGGCGCCGCCATAGGCCAGGATGTGCTGCAGGCCGAGCCAGCCGATGTTCACCGTCAGGGCGCTGCCGCTGAAATTGGGGAAGGCCAGGTTGTGGTGCGCGAGGAATTCCGGGCCCCAGTCGACGTAGATGTAGTCGCGCTCGGGCTCGCCCGGCGCTTGCGGGCGCGTCGCGACCATCACCAGCCGATCTTCCAGCAAGGTTTCGATCTTCAGCCCCGGGCGGGCTTGCGGGGCGTACATGACGCCGACGTTGGCCCGGCCCTCGATCAACGCCTGCATGAGATCGTCTTCGAAACCGATCAGTGCCCGCACGGCCACGGTGGGCGCAAGTGCCGCGTAGGTCGGCAGCCAGCGCAACAACAAATCCTCCCACAAGCCGATGCGCCCGCCGATGGTGAGCGTGTCGCTGAAGCCGCTGACCGTGCCGATCTCCTGGCGCGCCTGTTCGACGATGCGCGTCAAGGCGGTGGCATGGCGCTGGAACCGTCGTCCGGCCGCGGTCAAGCTGGTGCCCGCTTTGTTACGTACGAACAGCTCGGCGCCGATCGCATCCTCCAGACGCTGGATCCGTGCGCTCACGGTCGATTGGGTGACGTGCAGACGCTCGGCGGCATTGACGAAACTGCCGGTGGCGACCACCACGAGAAAAGTGCGGGCGAGCTCGGTATCCATCGATTGTGCCGATACTTCGCGCGAATTCTTTTCGCTTGTCAAATGGCGGGCCGCTTCTAGACTCGTTGGTAGTCTCGGGCCAGGATCTCAAGTGAATCTGATATTGCCGCCGCTGCCCTATGCGGTCGACGCGTTGGAGCCATACCTATCGCGACGCACACTGGCCGCTCACTTCGGGCGGCATCACGCCGGCTACGTCGATAGAGCCCGCCGCCTCATCGAGGGCACGCCGCTGCAGGCCGCGTTCATCGAGGAGATCGTGCTCGCCAGCGCTGCGCAGGCGGATCGACGCCTGTTCAACACGGCCGCTCAGGTCTGGAATCACACGTTCTATTGGTCGAGCATGGATCCGCTCGGCGGCGGCGAGGCGCATGGCCCGATCGCGGCACTGCTCGAGGACAGCTTCGGCAGCCAGTCCGCCTTCCGGCAACAGTTCATAGCCGCGGCGGCGGATCATTTCGGCAGCGGCTGGGTATGGCTGGTGCTCGATGGCGAGCGGCTGCAGGTCGAAGCGACTTCGGATGCATACACGCCGCTGGTGGGCGCGCGGACGCCGCTGTTGACGATCGATGTCTGGGAGCATGCCTATTATCTGGATCATCAGCATCGTCGCCTGGATTACATCAGTGCCTTCATGGCGCATCTGATCAACTGGGATTTCGCCAACCGGAATCTGGCTGCGGCGCGCGAGCGTCCGAGAGAGTCTCAATCGCGCTGGAGCTCGGCAGTACGTGCCGGCGCCGCGACATTACCCTCGCCCGCCTCGGCATCGCGACGATGACACAGGAGCTCCGTCCGGTACCGTCCGCGCACCTGTCGAAACGACGGCGGGCGCTGTCGCCCGACATCGAGAAAGCATTCTCCGAACTCAGCGAGCGGGTGTTCGCTGAAGGTGAGCTGCCGGCGAAAGTGAAAGAACTCATTGCCGTCGCCGTCGCTCACGTGACTCAATGCCCTTACTGTATTCGCGGTCATACGCGTCGAGCGCAGCGCCGTGGCGCCACGGACAAGGAGATCATGGAAGCGATCTGGGTTGCCGCAGAGATGCGCGCCGGCGCTGCGTTCGCCCATTCGGCCATTGCCATCGAGGCAATGGAGCCGCCGCGCACGGGGCTATCCGCATCGGAAGCCGTCGCGATGGACTGAGACGCCGCCGCGCCGTGCGGCATCCTGGCCGCAGATGATGCTCGGGCGGCGGGCAGTGCGATGCGTTGACCGTGGAGCGGGCCGGTTCAGCTGCCGGCCAGCATCGTCAGAAAGATGAAGAGCGCTGCAAGCGCCACGGAAATCATCCACAGGGGATTGATCTGCTCGGCCTCGTCGCTGGTGACATCGTCGTTGGCAGCCGCGGTCGCGCCCGCATCGAGCGGCAGGACAGCGGCTTTGCTCGCGGCGGGCGCCGTGACAGGCGGCTCCGGTCGACGAGCTTTCATTTGAACGTTCATACTTACCTCCAAGCAGTCGTCGAGCCACCGGAGCCGTTCGTGCCCGCGAATGAAAAGCGACCGACTGCAATGGAAAATTAGGCGCCGCCGTATAGCGGTACAAGCGAAGAATATTGGTCGTCCGCATCGGATTCGTCGATGGTCGGCGGGCGATCGGGATTGCGGAGCGGATGGCGCAGTCGCTTGCGGGCGGGCGGATACCGGCATTCCCGAAGGAGCGTCGCACTCGCTGTCCGGGTGGACGCGGTGGCGGAAGTTCAGGAGAATGCCGCCATCCCAGGCGCGCCCCCGAATCATTGAGATCGAAGTGCCCGGCGGCGGCCAAGGCGGCGCGGCGGATCGCACGGACTGCGGCGGGGAAGTCCTTGAGTCATATCCGAAAACCCATGCTTCGAGATCCGGAGATCCGATCGTGTCCGAGACCAGCAACCAGCCTTCGGCCGCCGCGGCGATGCCGCCGTTCTATCGTAATCCGATGCCCGTGGACGCCACGCGGCATGCGCGCATGGGCGTCAGCGACAAGATCAATTTCGGGTTCGCGCGCGGCACCAATGCGATCCTGCTGACCGGATCGGAATTCGCCGTCGCGGCACGAACCTATCCGATTGCATTCTCCAGCGGCGCGCAGACGGTGCCGTTTGCCATCGTCGGCCTGCGCGACAATGAGAATCTGTTCGTCGATGCCGCCGGCAACTGGCGCGAAGACGCCTACATTCCGGCCTACGTGCGTCGCTATCCGTTCATTTTTTCCGAAGTGCCCAACTCGACCCAGTTTCTGCTGTGTCTGGACGAGGCGGCGGAATGTCTCGAGGCCGAATCGCAGCAGCCGTTCTTCGTCGAGGGCAAGCCCTCGGCTTCGCTGCAGGAGATACTCAAGTTCTGCGAGGCTTTCCAGGCGCAGAACCAGGACACGATCGAGCTGGGCCGGTGGCTGGAGCAGCATGGCCTGCTGGAGGATCGCATCGCGCGAGCGGAGCTCGATGGTGGTCAGGTCTTCACCATGAGCGGCTTCCGGCTGGTGAACGTGCCGAAGCTGCGCGAGCTGAGCGATGCCCAGGTGCTCGAGCTGCACAAGCGCGGTTGGTTACCGCTGCTGCATTTCCATCTGCAGTCGCTCGACAACTGGCGTTCGCTCAATCGACTGATGCGCAACCGTCTGCAACAGGCGGCCTGAGATACTGCGACAGCGATCGTGTCGCCGCCGGCTCATTGACTGAGGCGGCGGCAGACGCGACACTTGCACGGATGCACGCGTTCACTTCCATCATTGCAGATCGCAAGACGCAGCAGCGCAGCGTTGTGCTGCTGGCGCTGATGCTGTGCTTGTGGTTGGTGGCGTATGCGACGCATCTGCACGCCGGCGATGAAGGCGGTCTGGCGCACAAATCATCGACGGCCTGCAGCTTCTGCTTGTCGTTGCCGGTAGGCGCCGCGCCGCCGCCGGTATGTCCGCTCGCGATTCCGGTCTTTGTTTCCTGTGTCGTCCAGGCGCCCGTCTATCAGGTGCCTCGCGCACTGGATGTCGTTTCCTCCTACCTCAGTCGCGCACCTCCAGCGCCCTGATCCCGACACGCTCACCCGACTGACGTAGCGCGCCTCGTCGCGCTGCGGCTGGTTTGCATCGCGATTGCGATCGCGCCGGTGTCGCGTGTCTTCCCAACCCGTTCAATTTTCGTTGCATCGCGTAACCATATGCCCCTGCGGCATCGGTTGCATCGATGTCTGTTCGTGGTCACGGGATCCGCATGAGCCGCTCGACCGGATGAGCATCGGCTGACAGCCGGTGCCGGTCGCTTGCGCGCGCGATCCCTCATCCCTATGAGGAACTGCATGAGCTCGTTGAATCATCATCGCCTGGCAATGGCCGTCAGGCTGATCCTGGGTGTGCCGCTGGTCGGCGCAATTGTTACGTCGCACGCCGCGGATGCGGGTCGCGACCCGTCAATACTGGCGACGGTGCGTGTCGAGGCGCTGGCGCTCGACGAAGACCCCGAGGACGTGTCGGCGTCCTTCAGCATTCTCGAAGGTCAGCAATTGTTCGAGCGTACCCAGGCGACGCTCGGTGACACGCTCAACGGGTTGCCTGGCGTGCACTCGGATACATTCGGTGGCGGTGCCACTCGTCCGGTGATCCGCGGTCAGACGGCGCCGCGCATCAAGGTATTGTCGGATGGCAGCGGACTGCTTGACGCCTCGGACATTTCTCCCGATCACGCGGTGACGACCGAGCCGTTCCTGATCGGCAAGCTCGAAGTGCTGCGCGGTCCGGCGACTCTGTTGTACGGCAGCGGCGCCATCGGCGGTGTCGTCAACGTGCTCGACAGGAAGATTCCCAACAAGATGCCGGCAAGCGGTTTCGAAGGTTCTGCCGCCGTGCGGGGCAGCAGCGCCTCACGCGAGCGGGCCGCCATGCTCGAGATGACCGGCCGTGCGACCCAGAACCTGGCCTGGCATCTGGAAGGTACGGCTCGCGATGCCGACGATTACCGTGCGCCGGGATGGCACGAATCGCGCGTGGACGGCACCCGCGCCAAGTCCGGCAACGGCAGCGCCGGATTGTCGTGGGTGACGGATAGCGGTTTTCTAGGGCTTGCGTATACGTATCGCGACGATCGCTACGGTCTGCCCGGTCACAGCCATGAATATGAAGGCTGTCACCCGCACGGCAGCGCCCTGCATTGCGGCGGTCACGATGACGGCGACGACGAGCACGACCACGATCATGACCACGAGCACGAGGCCGCACCGACGGTTGCATTGCTGAGCAAGCGGCTGGACCTGCGCGGCGAGGTCAACGATCCGCTGGCGGGCATCGAGCGGATCCGGCTGCGGGCGAGCCACACCGACTATCGTCACAACGAGATCGAGGACCAGGTGGTCGCCACCACTTTTCGCAACCGGGGCTATGACGCCCGTATCGAAGTCCAGCATGCCGCCGTCTGGGGCTGGCGCGGTGTGATCGGCGCTCAGTACGCCAACACCAGGTTCGGCGCGCTGGGCGAGGAGGCCTTCGTGCCCACCACCGACAGCGAGACCACGGGCATTTTCGTGGTCGAGCATCTGGCGCTCAACGATGCCTGGCATTTCGAGGCCGGCATCCGCCAGGAATGGCAGAAGCATCGGCCGGTGAACGATCCGCGCCAGCGGCCGGCGCTCAGCGATTCGGGCACGTCGCTGTCGGCAGCCGCGATCTGGGAAGTGGCGCCGGCTTACTTCCTGACGCTTTCCGCCGCGCGCTCGCAACGGTTACCGCAGGTGCAGGAGCTTTACGCGCGTGGCATCCATATGGCCACGAATACCTACGAATGCGGCCTGGTGCCCCATCCGTTGACCTGTGGTGGTCTGGAGAACAATGCCGGCATCGACACGGAAACGTCGAACAATATCGAGCTGTCGCTGCGCAAGGCTGCCGGAGACCTGACGTTCGAGCTGAGCGCGTTTCGCAACAGGGTGGACAACTATGTCTATGCGCGCACGCTGGACCAGTTCGAGGATTTTCGTCTGATCAAGTACACGCAGCGCGATGCGAAGTTCGCGGGGCTGGAAGCTCAGGTCACTTACCAGTTCACGCAACAATTGGCAGCGACGGCTTTCGGCGATTACGTGCGCGCCAAGTTGACCGATGGGGCGAATCTGCCGCGTATTCCAGCAGCCCGTTACGGCATGCGGCTCAACGCGGGCGTTCGCAGCTTCGGCGGCGAGTTGGAGTATTACCGGGTGAGCGAACAGGACGATATCGCCGCCTACGAGGTGAAGACGCCCGGTTACGACATGCTCAATCTCACCGTCAGTTACAGCCCGGAGCGTAGCGGGCGCTACAGCGTGTATCTGCGCGGCAGCAACCTGCTGGACGAGGAGGTCTGGAACCATGCTTCGTTCCTGGCGAACGTCGTGCCGCTGCCGGGCCGCAGCCTGAGCGCCGGTGTGAAAATGTCCTTCTGATCGGACGCCGTTCGCGAGCATTGCTCCGCGAAAAGGATGGCCGGGCTCCACGGTGCGATGCCGTGGGGCTCGGCCTTTATCTATGCGGCAGCGGGACCCGTCGCCGTGCGCGACACCGCATCTGCCGATGCGATTGACACGATTCCATTGGGGATAGTAAGAATCCCGATCGGAAAATCATTCCAGCGGCTGGAACGACATTACAGGGCGCTCTGAGTTGCTCGCCGTTTCCGCGTATGGCAAGCCTCGTCGAGGGCAGGAATCCGGATGGATTCCCGCTTGCGCGGGAACGAGGGGCCGGGAATGATCAAGGACAGGATGGCCTGAATGGCCAAGAGCAGATGACCAAGAGCAGATGACCAAGAGCGAGTGAATCAGATTTCCCAACCGCCGCTCCGGCGCACCCGAGGGTTCTTCATGCTCAACCGACTCGTTCGTGGCACCGCAGCCGCCATTGCGGCGGTTTCGTCCGGCTCTTTCGCAGTTGCGGCGACGGCTCCTGTGGTCGCGCCTTATGGAACCTGGCGCTCGCCGATCACTGCGACAAGCCTGGCCGAGAGCTCGATCAACATGCGGGACCTGCGCGTCGTCGGCACTACGCTGTACTGGAACGAGAGCCGACCGGCGGAAAAAGGCCGCACGGTGCTCATGAGCGATGTCGGCGGCCGGGCCAACGTCGCCACGCCGGCGGACTTCGACGTGCGAACGCGGGTCCATGAATACGGCGGCGCTTCGTATCTGGCGACGACGGATGTCATCTACTTCAGCAACTTCACCGATCAGCGTCTCTACGAGCAGCGCGGTCAGAATGCACCGCGTGCCCTGACGCCGGCCGGCTATCGTTATGCGGACTGTGTCGCGCATCCCGCGGGCGATGTTTTGATCTGCGTGCGCGAGGACCATACCTCGGGCGAAGTGAAGAATGCGATCGTTGCCGTGAAGCGCAGCGGTGGCGACGCCGGCACGGTGCTGTTCGGCAAGAGCGATTTCGTCGCCTATCCGCGCCTCAGCGTGGATGGCAGGAAGCTCGCGTGGATCGCCTGGGATCATCCCAACATGCCCTGGGACACCACCACGCTGTACGTGGCGGATCTTGCGGCGGATGGCCTTGCGAACGTTCGGAGCATTGCCGGCGGCAGCAACGAGTCGGTGCTGGAGCCGCAGTGGGACCGCGACGGCGCGCTCTATTTCATGAGCGACCGTAACGATTTCTGGAATCTGTTCGTGTGGCGCGGCACCCAAGCGCAGGCGGTGCTGGCGATGCAGGCGGAATTCGCCGCGCCGTTGTGGTCGCTCGGACAGAGCAACTATGTCTTGAGCGGCGACGGCTCCGCCGTGGTTCGCTACGGCGTCGATATGACCGATCATCTGGCACTGCTCGATTTGAAGAGCGGCGGCTTGCGCGAGATCCGTCTGCCCTTCGTCGGCTACTCCTCCATTCAATTGCGTGGCGACCATGCCGTGATGATTGCCACCGCCGCGGATCAGACGCCGGCCATCATCAGCGTCGATATCCGTTCCGGCGGATTCGACGTCGTGCGCCGGCCGGCGGCAACGAACCTGAGTGCTGCGCTCATTTCGCGTGCCGAGGCGATCGAGTTTCCGACCGCGGGCGGACGTACCGCTCATGCGTTTTACTATCCGCCGCGCAACGACGGTTTTGTCGCGCCCGAAGGTGAGCTCCCGCCGTTGATCGTGCAGGTGCACGGCGGTCCCACCGGCGCCGTCACCGCGGAATTCAGCTCCAAGATCCAGTACTGGACCAGCCGGGGTTTCGCCATCGCCGACGTGAACTACGGTGGCAGCTCCGGTTACGGGCGAGCGTATCGGGAGCGGCTCAAGGGGCAGTGGGGCGTCGTGGACGTGCAGGATGTGGTCGCGGCTGCCAGGTTCCTCGGCGAGCAGCGCAAGGCCGATCCCAGGCGCTTGATCATTCGCGGCGGCAGCGCCGGCGGCTATACCGTGCTGGCGGCCCTGTCGCAGACCGATGTATTCAGGACCGGCGCCGACTATTTCGGTGTGTCCGATCTCTCCGCGCTGGCGCGCGACACGCACAAGTTCGAAAGCCGATACCTGGACGGCCTGGTCGCGCCGTATCCCGCGGGCAAGGCGATCTACGAGGCGCGCTCGCCGCTGACCCATCTGTCCGGATTCAAGGCGCCGTTGCTGTTGCTGCAGGGTGCCGACGATCCCATCGTGCCGCCGAACCAGGC
>JBDHQY010000049.1:0-9817 GCA_039807315.1 Steroidobacter sp.
GGATTGTCGCCCGCCTCGGTCTTGAACGGCTCCTTCAAGTACTTCCCGGCTTCCACCGCCGGGGTCAGGTTCGGATCGGCCAGCAGCGCCAGCGCCAGCGGCTCCAGGCCCGCCTCCCGGGCGATCTGCGCCTTGGTGCGGCGCTTGGGCTTGTACGGCAGGTACAGGTCTTCGAGGCGCTGCTTGCTGTCGGCGGCCGCGATGCTGGCCTGCAATTCCGGCGTTAGCTTGTTCTGTTCCTCGATGCTCTTGAGAATCGCGGCGCGGCGCTCCTCGAGCTCGCGCAGATAGACCAGGCGTTCGCTCAGGGTGCGCAGCTGCACATCGTCCAGTCCGCCGGTGGCTTCCTTTCTATAGCGGGCGATGAAGGGAACGGTGGCGCCCTCGTCGATCAGGGCCACGGCTGCGGCAACCTGCGCGGGCCGGGCGGAAAGTTCGGCGGCGATGCGGGACTCGATCGATGGCAGCATGGGCGAGTGAAGGTCGGTGTAAAACGAGGGCGCGAACTATGCAGAAGGACGTCCCGGCCAACAAGACTTGCCAAACCCGCACCGATGCTGTCCCCGCCGCCGCGGATGGATTCGTGTAACTTCGCGCCCGGACGCGTGTTCTTGCCCTAAACGACGACACTCTTTTACGTGGTCAACCCCAAGGACTCTCGGCGGCCGGACGACTTCGCAGGCTTTATGCGTGCTTATCAGGACATGGTTTTCTCGACCGCGGCGCGGATGACGGGCAACGACGCCCAGGCCCAGGACATCGCCCAGGAGGTCTTCCTGAAGGCCTGGGAGAACTTCGGCCAGCTGCACGACAGCGGCTCGGCCGGCGGCTGGCTCAAGACGGTGACCACCAACCTGACGCTCAATTTCATCTCGCGCTACCGCAAGCGCTGGCGGTTCTTCTCCGAGATGCGCCGCGACGACGACCAAGGCGACGAGATGGTCGAGCAGTTCGAGGCCCCCGACGTGCTGCTGCCGGGACTGGACGCCGAGGAGCGGCGCCGGCTGATCGATCAGGCCCTGGCAGGCCTGCCCGACCATCAGCGCCTGCCGCTGGTGCTCTACCATTTCGAGGACATGCCCTACGACGAGATCGCCCGGCGGCTGGGCGTCTCGCTGCCGAAAGTGAAGATCGACATCATGCGCGGCCGCGCGCGGCTGGCGAAAACGCTGGCGAGCCGCGGACTGGATGCCCAGCAACTGCAGAGCTGACATGCCGAACCCTCCAGACCATCTCGAACGACTGATCGGCTCCACCGTGCGCGGCTTGCCGCCGCGCCGCGCGCCTCGCACGTTGGAGTCGCAGGTGCTGGCCGAAATCGAAAGACGGCTGGCACGGCCATGGTGGCGCATGAGCTACGCCCACTGGCCGGCACCCGTGCGGCTGCTGTTTCTGATCGTCTGTGCCGCATTGATCGCGCTGGTGGTCCGGACTTCGGGCTGGGTGATCAGCGATGTGGAGTCCCGCGCGCTCGCCGATCTGTCGCTTTCCGGCATGGCGCCGGCGGCAACCTCCGTGAGCGCCGCGATCACCGCCGCATCGTCGGTGGCGCGCAGCATTCCGCCGCTGTGGATTTACTGCGGCCTGGGTCTGCTGGCCGTGATGTACACGACGCTCTTCGGCATCGGTGCCGCCGCCTACCGCACGCTGTACGTGGATCGCCCATGAAAGAACTCAAAATCATGATCTGCATCGCACTCGCGAGCCTGCTCGCATTCAGTCGCGTCACTGCGGCGCAAGAGCCTGCGACACCACCGCCGGCCGAAACGCCGGCCGCACCGTCACAAGCCGAGCCACCGGTCGCGCCTGCGGACGACGCCGACTGGCAATTTCCGCGGCCTCGCGGCCAGGGCAACGTGATCGTGCACCTCAACCAGGATTCGAACCTGCCGGCGGACCAGACCGCGGAGGCCGTGATTGCCATCGGTGGCTCCTCGACCGCGGCCGGCGACGTGCTCGATTCCGTGGTGGCCATCCTGGGCAACACCCATGTCACCGGACAGGTCGGCGACGGCGTGGTGGCGATCTTCGGCAACACCTACGTCAACAGCCGCATCGGCGGCGATGCGGTAGCCGTTTTCGGCAATGTCGAGCTGGGCCCGCAGGCGCGCGTCGGCGGTGACGTGGCGGTAGTCGGCGGCCAGCTGATCCAGGATCCACTGGCGCGTGTGCGCGGCAGCATCGAACAGGTCTCGCTGCCGCTGGAGTTCGGTCGCTTCGAATGGCTGCGCCCCTGGATCAGACATTGTCTGCTGCTCGGCCGCCCGCTGGCGCTGGAGCCGGGCCTGGGCTGGGCGTGGACGCTGGCATTCGGTTTTCTGACGCTTTACGTGGTGCTGGCACTGCTGTTCTCCGGTGGTGTGGAGAAATGCGTGCGGACGCTCGAAACCCGCCCCGGCCATTCGCTGCTGGCCGCGTTGCTGACGCTGCTGCTGACGCCGGTGCTGAGCCTGCTGCTGATGGTCACCGTGGTGGGCATCGCGGTGCTGCCGTTCCTGTGGATCGCGTTGTTCGCGATCGGCCTGTTCGGCAAGGCCGTGATCCTGGCCACGATCGGCCGGCGCGTCACCGGGTTCATCGGTTCCAGTCCGCTCAACGACATCGCTTTCGCGGTACTGGTGGGCGGGCTGATCGTCATCGGGCTGTACCTGGTGCCGGTGCTGGGCTTCATTGCCTACAAGCTGATCGGCATTCTCGGCCTGGGCGTGGTGATCTACACGCTCATGCTCACCGTCCGCGAGAAGCGCGAAAACCAGCTGGCCACCGCGGCCGCCGGGCCGGCGCCGGGAGCTGCTGCTGCGGGTCCGACTGCCGCCAGGACCAGTTCTGCCGCTGCGGCAGCAGCCGATGCTTCTGTCTTTGGCGCGGATGCAACCTCCTCTGCCGCGGAACCCGCGCAAGCGGCAGCAGAAACGCCGGAACCCGCAACGCCCGAATCCACTGTCGGCATGAACACACTGCCCCGCGCCGGCTTCTGGATCCGCATGCTGGCGCTGTTCATCGACGTCATCCTGGTCGGCATCGCCTTCAGAGTGCTGCACTCCGACAACGCCTTCCTGCTCGCTCTCGCTGCCTACGGTGCAATCATGTGGAAGCTGAAAGGCACCACCATCGGCGGCATCCTGTGCAATCTGAAGGTCGTGCGCATGGATGGAGGCGAGCTGGACTGGAGCACGACGATAGTGCGCGCGCTCAGCTGCTTCCTGTCGCTGATCGTGGCGGGGCTGGGCTTTCTGTGGATCGTGTTCGATGACGGCCGGCAGGCCTGGCACGATAAGATTGCCGGTACCGCAGTGGTGCGGGTACCCCACGGAGTGTCTTTGCTGTGAATGACCAGCGCCAGCCGATCCGCGCGCATATCGAACGCCACCTGGGAGCCATCGGACAGACCTTCCACGAACCCGCCGACGGCCTGTCCATCGACATCCATCAGATTGCCGCCACGGTCGAGCGGCCCGTTCACACGCTCGTCACCGCCGGCATGAGCGAGGTGCCGATGCCGATCGTCGGCAACAGCAAGGCGCCGCGCCATATCGAGCTGATGGTGACGTTGCCGCGCGGCTGGAATTTCCAGGATACGCCGAAGTCGAAGGGCACCGGCCACTGGCCGATACGCCTGCTCGCCCAGCTGGCGCGCTATCCGCAGCAGAAGGCTTCGCTGGTGTGGGGCCAGGTCGTCCCCAACGGCGACCCTGCGGCGCCTTACGCGCCGGGCACCGAGCTGTGCGGCGTCATCATCGCGCCTTCGCTGCTGGTGCCGACGGAATTCTACGAGCTCGATCTCGGCGCGCGGCGCATCGAGTTCTACAGCGCCATTCCGCTGTACCGGGAAGAGATGGCGCTGCATGCCGAGAAAGGCATGGAGTTCCTGCTCAGCACCCTGATCGATCGCGGCCACAACGACCTGATCGATCCCAGACGCAAGAACGTGGCGAAGAAATTCCTGGGATTGTTCTAGCGTTCGCTCCTGACGCCGGCTCCCGGCGTGAAATTCGCGACCTCGAAACCGCCGAGGCGGCGCTTCGGGCCGCACCGTGCATCGGTATTTCCGTCGGACAGGTTCACGGCCCCGGCAATGGTGTGCCCTTCGGCCACAGCAGCCACATCCTTCCCTGCTGTTTCATCCGGCCGGCCGCTTCTGCTGCCGGCGCACCGAAACCCCAGAACAGGTCGCCACGATTGATGCCGCGGATCGCGCCTCCGGTGTCCTGCGCCAGCATCAGACGTTTGAGCGGCATATCCGAATTGGGATACGTGGTCGCCAGAAACACCGGGGCACCGAGCGGCACGAACTGCGGATCCACGGCAATCGAGCGCCCGGCGGTCAACGGCACGCCGAGCGCACCCTTGGGGCCTTGCGTCGGATCGTCGAGCTTTTCCTCGCGAAAGAACACCACGCTGGGATTCGCGTTCAGCACTTCCTGCTTGCGCTCGGGATGCGCCGCCATCCAACGGCGGATTTCCTGCGCGGAAGCCTGATCCAGCGTCATCTCGCCGCGATCGACCAGATAGCGACCGATGGAGCGATACGGTTGCCCGTTCTGGTCCGCGTATGCCAGGCGGATGGTCGTGCCGTCACTGAGCTGTACCCGCCCCGAGCCCTGGACTTCCAGGAAGAAGGCGTCAACGGCGTTGTCGACCCATACCAGCTCCTTGCCCTTGAGCGCCGCCGGCTTGAGCTGGCCGCGGGTGTAGTAAGGCACGACCTTCTTGCCTTCGAGCCGGCCACGCACGCGCCTGCCCTTGAGCTCCGGATACAAATCGCCGAGCTCGATCGTCAGCAGATCGTCCGGCGGTGCATAGAGGGGCACAGCAAACGTCGGCGACGGCTTGCGCGCACCGCGCAGCAGCGGCTCGTAGTAGCCGGTGATCAGCCCGGTATCGGAGCTGTGCAGGCCCTCGACCTGCACGATGCGATATGGCGTGAAGTTCGCTTCGAAGAACTTGCGCGCGGCGGTGCTCGATCCAGCGGCGGCCCCGGCACACACGGCACTCCACTCCGGACGCGCAGCACGCGCCTTACAGGTTTGCAGAAATGCGCTCCACGCCTCCTGCGGCTGGTCCGACTGCCAGCCATCCAGCTGCGACCATTGCACCGGCTCGTAACGCACCGTCGGCACCGCAGGGACTTGCGGGCGCGAAGGCGGAGTCACGCAGCCGTGCAGTCCCGCCAGCACGGCAATGAACCCGATCCACTGAACAAAAGCGCGACCCCGCGTAGGCATTCGTCTGTCTCGATGGCTGTGACGATTCGCCGCGCAGTATGCCTGCCCTTTCAGATCATTTCCCGGGCCGCCCAGCTGCGTAATGCGCCTTCATGCAGAGCGGCGTAGACCTCGTCGCGCAGTTCGTTGGCTTGTACCGACGTCAGCGTGCGCTCCAGATCGCGAATCACCAGCCGCAACAGCACGTTCTTCTGATCAGGCCGCATGCCCAGGCGTCGGCGCGCCGCCAGCGACAGCTCCAGCCATGACGTCTCCGACAACACCGTCACGGCTTCCAGTGCATTGCTGCGCTCGCCGAGCACGGCCCGCACCTTGTCGCCCAACTCTTCCGGCGTGGTCGCGGTAGCGACCGCAAGCGACAGGTCGCGCTGGATGGCAGGCTGCGAAGACACGGGCCGCCACGGTTCGAGATCGAGCATCTGCGCCGCGATGCGCGGATCGGCGGAACGCAGCGTGCGGATGTCGTCGATGCCTTTGCGCAGCATCAACGCGCGATCCAGACCGATGCCCATCGCGAGCCCTGAATACGCCAGGCCATTGGCGCTCAGCAGATCCGGCGCGGCCCGCCCGCATTCCAGGATCTCGACCCATTGCCCGCCGACCCCGGCATGCACTTCCAGCCCATTCACCGTGTAGGGATGCATGGCCGGCTGCGAACGCACTGCCGCGCCCGGCAGCATTGCGCCGGCCACGATCTCTATCATTTCGCGCAGATCGTCATCGGTCAGCGGCTGGCGCCGGACACGCCACAGATCCAGCTGATGCGGCTCTCCCACGTGCAGCCGGTCAATGGCATCGCGCCGATAGGTCAGGCCCGGGCAGGCGATCAATACGTCTTCGTAGTCGGCTGCGGCGATCATGCGCAACGCCCGTGGGATCATCGCAGTCGTCTGTGTGCGCAGCAGTTGTCCCTCATCGAGATATCGCGTGTAGCGCGCATCGCGCGCCACGCCATCGGCGGGATAGCGTAAATCGTCATAGTTGTCGGCAATGGGCACCAGCGGCGGCGCGCGATAGACGATCGCCTGGCAGTTCCAAGCCCGACGCAGCGCTTCGATGGACTGCTGGACCAACAGCTGCAGCGCGTGCGGCCCCCAAGCGGCATCGGTGAGATCGCGGACGGCAAGCGCACGGCGATAAGCCGGCGCATCGAGAACCCTGACTGACATGACACACCTCGAATCGGTTGCAAGTTCGTAACGGGCTGCGCGAGCAGCGAGCGAATCGAACCCCCGCACCAGGCTTCAGGCAGCCGGGCGAACCGAGAGGCTGTGAGGCAGATCTATGGGAAAAGAATCCTGCGCACGCTACCGGCAACGCCCACGGCCTGAAGCAGGCCGGGGGCCGGTAAATCGAAAGGTGCGCGCGCTGCGGATCACGCTCGGGAATCTAGCGGAGCGCCGTGCGAAGCTCAATGCCCGCGGAAGTCGATCCGGCGATCGCTGGGGATGCAGAAGATGTCGATGGGGTTGGAGCGCCCCCGCAGCACCAGCGGCGGCAACGCGAAGGCATCGACGTTGACGCCGGTGGCGTCCAGCGAGCGCTTCACCGCATCGGAGAACAGCAACTCCCCGGCTCGCGCTCTTTGGCCCAGCCGCGAAGCCACGTTCACGGTGTCGCCGATGATGGTGTAGTTCATGTACGCGGCCGAGCCGACATTGCCCGCGATGACTTCGCCGACGTTGATGCCGATCCCCAGGCCGGTCTCGATGTCGTGCCGCATCTTCCAGCGATCCGCCAGGGTGCCGAACTTGGACAGCATCTGCCGGGCCGCGGCGATGGCCCGCTGCGCGCCGTCGGACTGCTCGATGGGCACGCCGAATCCGACCATCAGGCTGTCGCCTGCCATGTTGAACACGGTACCGTCGTACTCGAACGTGATGTCGGTGAGCAGACCGAAGAACTCGTTCAGCAGCTCGACCACGCTGGCCGGCGGCAGTTGCTCGGAGATGCCGGTGAACCCGCGCATGTCGGCAAACATGACCGCTGCATAGGCCCGCGAATTGGAGCCGGTCAGCACGGAATCGCACAGGTCCGGATTCTCGAGAATGCGGTCCGCCAGCTTCGGTGAGATATAGCGACGGAATGCGGCGCGGATCAGTTCGCGGCGCCTTACTTCCTCGGCCAATTGCTCAGCCGCCAGCTGACGCCGCGAGGCGGCAGCGCGCAGCAAACCATGCACGCGCACCAGAAACTCCTCCCGCCGGATCTGATGCGTGAGGAAGTCGTCGACACCCGCGTCGAACGCCGAGAGCCGCGACCGCGAGGAGCGCGACAGCGCCAGTACCGGCAACGACACCGTTGCTGGATTCGCCTTCAGTGCGCGACAGGTATCCACCAGCGGCAGAGCTTCGGCATCCATCGCGAAGACGATCAGGTCGGGCGCCCGCCGCGCCACGCTGGCGATCACTTGATCGTGCGGGACCACGTCGTCGATGACAATGTCCGAACCTTCCAGCATCCGGAGCAACAAAGCATGGGTTTCGTTCGCATCGCCGACGAACAAAGCCCTGAAAGCGGCCGCCATCCCCGCACCTCTTAGTTGTTCTTGACCAATCCTGCCATAAATTCGTGCACCGGCGTCAGCGCAAGCCGGGCCCGATCGGCGAACAGCGCCTTGATCGACTCGCTCTGCTTCGCCGAGAAATGCGCGGCCACCGAGGATTCGAATTTCTTCACCAGCACCGGCATGCCCGCAGCACGACGCCGGCGGTGACCGATCGGGTAATCCACCGCGATACGCTCGGTGGCGCTGCCGTCCTTGAAGAACACCTGCACGGCATTGCCGATGTAGCGCTTGTCGGCTGCGTAATATTCCTCGGTGAAGGTCGTATTCTCCTGCACCTGGGTCTTGTCGCGGAGCTGGTCGATGCGCGGATCGGCCGCAACGGCGTCTTCATAATCCGCGGCTGTGAGGCGGCCGAAGATCAACGGCACCGCCACCATGTACTGGATGCAATGATCGCGGTCGGCGGGATTCGCCAGCGGCCCGGTCTTGTCGATGATGCGCAGACCGGCCTGCTGCGTCTCGATCACGATGCGCTCGATCTCATCGAGCCGGTTTCCGACCTGCGGATGCAGCGCCATGGCGGCCTCCACTGCCGTCTGGCCATGGAATTCCGCCGGATAGGAGATCTTGAACAGGATGTTCTCCATCACATAGCTGCCGAACGGGCGCGGATAGAGCAGCGCCTTGCCGTCGAACAGCACATCCTGGAAGCCCCAGGTCTTCGCGCTCAGCGCGGACGGATAGCCCATCTCGCCGGCCAACGCCATGAGCGCCAGCCGCACGCCGCGGGCAGTGGCGTCACCCGCGGCCCAACTCTTGCGCGAACCCGTATTCGGCGCCTGCCGGTACGTACGCAGAGCACCGCCATCGATCCATGCGTTGGATACTGCGTTGATCACCTGCTCGCGTGTGCCACCGAGCATCACGGTTACAACGGCCGTGGACGCAATGCGCACCAGCAGCACGTGATCGAGCCCGACCCGGTTGAAGCTGTTCTGCAGCGCCGTGATGCCCTGGATTTCATGCGCCTTGATCATGGCGGTGAGCACATCGCGTACCGTCAGAGGCTTCCTGCCCAACGCGACGTTGCGGCGTGACAGGTAGTCTGCCGTCGCCAGGATGGCGCCCAGATTGTCGGACGGATGGCCCCACTCGGCCGCAAGCCAGGTGTCGTTGAAATCCAGCCAGCGCAACATCGTGCCGATGTTGAACGCCGCCTGCACCGGCTCGAGCTCGTACGAAGTTCCCGGCACCCGTGCGCCACCCGGCATGGTTGCGCCGGGCACGACAGGCCCCATCAGCTTGGTGCACGCGGGATACTTCAGCGCCAGCAAGCCGCAGGCCAGCGTATCCATCAAACAGTAGTAGGCGGTTTCGTAGGCCGGTGCGCTTTCGATCTCGAACGACAGTGCGTAATCGGCGATATCGGCCAGCACCCGATCCGGAGCGGGACGGTGCGCGGATCGGTAATCGTTGGCGGACATGAACGGTCGCTTCCTCATGGCCGGAATTTCTCGGATCCGAGCGGCCGCGGCTCGGTCGAGGCGCGGCGCATCGTACCGGGATTACCCGGCGAATTCCATGAAGAACGGGCCGGACGAGCTGCCGCTGCGCCGGCCCGCGATCGAGCGATGTGGCGTGTTACGCCACCGCCACTTCGATGCGGCGCGGCTGCGCCTTGGCCTGCTTCGGAATCGTCACTTCCAGGATTCCGTTGCGCCCCGTGGCGCGCACGCCCCCGGCATCCACCGTCTCCGGCAATGTGAAGCGCCGATGGAACCGGCCGTGCAGTCGCTCGCGGCGGCTGCGCTCCACATCCTTGGCCTCGGCCGGTGCCGCACGCTCACCGCTGATCGTCAGCAGGCCCTGATCCAGCGTGATCTCGATCGCCTCGACGCTCACACCAGGAACGTCGAGCTGCAGGACGAAGCGGTCGGCGTATTCGGCGATGTCGGCGGGCGGAGTCCAGTCCGCGACCGCCGCCGAACTGCCGTCGCTGCCGGCCTGCGAATCGAAGGCGTAGTGAAGGCGGCGCTGCAGCTGATTCAGCGCCTGCCCGACGTCGTAACGAAACGGCTCGTAA
>JBDHQY010000050.1:0-9804 GCA_039807315.1 Steroidobacter sp.
TGCACGCGATCTGGTGGCGCGGAATCTGGTTTCACAGCAGAGTGCCGATACCTTCGGTACCCAGGCCGAAACCGCGGCCGCCGCGGTGCGCGCCGCTCAGGCCAATCTCGAAAAGGCCCGCAGCGCGCTCGGCAAAACCGGTGAAGGCAATGCCGCGGTCGGCGCGGCCCTGGCCAAGCTGGAGCAAGCCAAACTCGACCTGGAACACACCAGGGTCGCCGCGCCCACCGGTGGACTGATTGCCAATTTCGCGCTGCGCCCGGGCAGTACGGTGCAGAAGGAACTGCCGCTCTTCACCATCATCGGCGACGAGGAATTCTGGGTCGACGCGAACTTCAAGGAGACCGAGCTCGACCGCGTGCGCCCGGGCCAGCACGCGGAAGTGGTCATGGACATGTACCGGCGCCATCCCTTCGAAGGCGAGGTGCAGAGCCTGAGCGGCGGCAGCGGCGCCGCGTTCTCGCTGTTGCCGGCGCAGAACGCCACCGGCAACTGGGTGAAAGTGACCCAGCGCGTGCCGGTGCGCATCCGTATCCTGAACCCCGACCCCGCCTATCCACTACGCATCGGCACCACGGCGAGCGTTCAGGTACGCACCCAATAGCCCGCCGTAGCTTCCCAGGGCTCAAGCCATGTACCAGAAAATCCTGCTCTGCTACGACGGCACCGCGGAAGGCCGGCGCGCCCTGCGCCAGGGCGCGGAGGTGGCGATGGCGATGAAATCGCACGCCTACCTGCTGGCGATCTGCCGCAACCTGGTCGCGACCTCGGTGCCCGAAGGCGTGACGCCGGAACTGGTGAGCTGCGAGCAGGACACCGCACGCACGCTGCTGGACGAAGGCGTGCAATGGCTCAAGGACCACGGCGTCGCGACCGACGGTTCGCTGGTGTACGGCGACCCGCTGGTGCACATCCCCGAGATCGCCACGCGCATCGGCGCCGATCTGGTGGTGGTCGGCTATCGGTATCGCAGCAAGCTGGCCCGCTGGTGGAGTGAGTCCGAAGAAATCAGCCTGCTGCACAAGCTTCACTGCAGCATTCTCGTCGCCGTCGCCCCGCCCACGTGAGCGCGAACGCACCGACTGCCGGCGTACACACTGCGCCGGTCGCGACGGCCAGCCGCGTGATGATCACGCTGGCGGTAATGTCCTCGACGCTGATCCAGGTGCTCGACACCACCATCGTCAACGTCGCGCTGCCGCACATGCAGGGCGAGCTGGGCGCCACCTCGGACCAGATCAGCTGGGTACTGACCAGCTACCTGGTGTCCTCGGCCATCTGCATGCCGCTCACCGGCTACTTCTCCGACGTGCTCGGGCGCAAGCGTTTCCTGCTGATCAGCATCGGCGGCTTCCTGCTCGCCTCCGCGCTCTGCGGCATTTCGCAGAGCCTGGGCGAGATCGTGGCGTTCCGCCTGCTGCAGGGCGTGTTCGGCGCGGCGCTGGTGCCGTTGTCGCAGGCCATCATGGCGGACGCCTTCCCGCCGGAAGAGCGCGGCAAGGCCATGGCCATCTGGGGCGTGGGCGTCATGGTCGGGCCGGTGCTCGGGCCGACGCTGGGCGGCTGGCTCACCGAGGTCGCCAGCTGGCGCTGGACCTTCTACATCAATCTGCCGGTGGGCGCGCTGTCGCTGTTTCTCGCGTCGCAGTTCGTGCCCGAAACGCAGAAGCGCGAACGCCGCATGGACTGGAGCGGCTTCGGCATGCTGACCATCGGCATCGCCGGCCTGCAGTACCTGCTGGATCGCGGCAACCAGCAGGACTGGTTCGACGCCAACGACATCCGCATCGCCGCCGTGCTGGCCGCGCTCGGGCTGCTGTCTTTCACGTTCTACAGCATCAAGCGCGGCACGCACGCCATCTTCGACATCCACATTTTCAAGGATCGCAACTTCGCCATGTCCTGTCTCATCATCGGCGCGATGGGGCTGGGCATGTACGGCAGCCTGGTGCTGCAGCCGATCCTGCTGGAAGGACTGCTGGGCTATCCCATCATCACCACCGGCATCGTCATGGCGCCGCGCGGCATCGCCACCGCGATCACCATGATGGCCGTGGGACGGCTGGTCAGCACGATCGACGCGCGGCTGCTGGTGCTCATCGGCGTGGTCATCAGTGCGATCGGCTCGTGGATGATGACCTTCTATTCGCTGGACATCACCACCCTCAACATCGTGCTGCCGGCCTTCCTGCAGGGCATCGGTCTGGGGCTGATCTTCGTGCCGCTCACCACCATCGCCTACGCCACGCTGCAACGCTCGCAGATGGCGGAAGCCGCCGGCATCTACAGCCTGATCCGCACCATCGGCTCCGCCATCGGCATCTCCATCGTGACCACGGTCATGACGCACCAGACGCAGGTGATCTGGAACGAGCTGGGCGCGCACATCAATGTCTTCCACGAGGCGCTGACGCAGTATCTGCGGCAACTGCACCTGTCGCCGACCGATCCGCGCGGACTCGCCGTCGTGGCGCACCAGGTGGCGATCCAATCGCAGATGGGCGCGATGCTGGACGTGTTCAAGCTGATCACGCTGAGCTACGCCTTCATGCTGCCGTTGCTGTTCCTGCTGAAGAAATCCACCAGGATCCGCGGTGCTGCTACGCCGGTAGCCGCCGACTAGAGCCCTGTAATCGCTGATCGTGTATTCGGGTCATTCCCGCGCAGCGCCTGCCCCGCGCAGGCGCGGGCGGGAATCCATCCGACTGGCACCCATCTGCGCGCGAATGACGATGACTTCCGGCAACGATTCAGTTGCTGCAGCCACCGGAGGCCTATGATCGCGACTCCAGGCTCGCGGCAACGCAACCGATCTGACGATCGCGCGAGGACGATTCCGGCAAGTGCTCGGCACAGCGCCGCAGCAGTGACGGCCAAATATGAAACCCGTCTGCACCTCCTTCCCCACCGACCTGTTCGAGACGCTGCCATCGCGCGGCGATGTCGAGAATCTCGCTCCCGGCGCTGTGATTCTTCGTGGATTCGCGCGCGCAGCGGAGAAAGACCTGTTGGATGCCGTGGCGGGAATCGTCGCGACCTCACCCTTGCGTCACCTCGTCACACCGGGTGGTTACCGGATGTCGGTGGCGATGACCAACAGCGGTGAGCTGGGCTGGGTCTCGGACCGCGGCGGCTATCGCTACGACGCCATCGATCCGATGACCGCACGCCCCTGGCCGCCAATGCCGGAACGGTTCCGGCAACTCGCCGCGCAAGCGGCCGGACGCGCCGTCCATGAATCGTTCCGGCCCGATGCCTGTCTGATCAATCGCTACGCGCCGGGCAGCCGATTGTCATTGCATCGCGACTACGACGAGCGCGATGCCTCCGCACCCATCGTGTCGGTGTCGCTCGGCGTTGCCGCGAAATTCCTCTGGGGTGGCCTGCGAAGAAGCGATCGCACGCGTCCGCTGGTGCTGGAAAGCGGCGACGTCGTGGTATGGGGCGGCGAATCCCGCTTCGCCTATCACGGCATCGCGCCGCTGCCGCGGAGCCGGCATTCGCTGACCGGCGAGTTGCGGATCAATCTGACTTTCAGGAAGGCCAAGTGAGAAACCGGCCCTCGCCAAACCGTCCGCATCCACCTCAGCGACTGCGGCAAGAACCGTGTCCCTATGAATCCAACTCCTCGTAATGCCTGAAGATTCCGTCTTCATTGAACGGAACCCTGCGGGCGGATTGCAGATAGCGCGCCACACGCGGCTCGCCCGCCACGCGATCGTGCAACGCGATCAGTTTGGGGTAGTCCCGCGCCAACTCCGCCAGCAGGTGGGGCAAGGCGTAGCGCAGGCCGGCAACCATCTGGAAAGCCGACAGGTCGGCATAGGTCAGCTTGTCGCCGACCAGGCATCGATCACCGCTCGGGTTGCGCGCCAGCACGCGTTCGAAGTAGCCGAGAAACTTGGGAATCCGCCGCTCGCGAAACTCCTTGGCGCGGCGGCTCGCCTCGATGCGTTGCTCCTCGTAGTACAGACCGACGCCGATGGGATGGTGTACGTCATGGGCTTCGGCGACCAGGTCGGCGATGGTGAGCTGCAGTTGGTGAGTCCACCACTGGCCGGCTTCGTCCGGCGGCGCAAGCCCGTGCCGGCGGCCGAGAAACAGCAGGATGTTGGCGGTCTGGCCGATGATCAGGTCCTGTACCTTGAGCCAGGGCGGTGCAAACGGCGGTCGCTGCAGGTCGGCGCGTTGCAGCTCCTGCATCAGGGCCGCTTCGCCGCCACCCTGCGCCTCGTCCTGGCGGGCGACATCGACATAGTCGGTCCCCGCATATTCGAGCGCCAGGCGGATGAATTCGCCGCGCCCCTGAATCGTCGGCCAGTAGTGCAATTCGTACATGAGCGGTCTCCTTGCGCTCACCTACAACCGCTACGACAAGTCGCTGGTTCCTGGCGCGAGGACGCCGGTCGCGCCGCTTGCGGCGCGGGCCGCTCCAGCGTCTTCAGCCGCTTTTCGATCTCGTTGCCGAAGAACGCCTGCGGCCGGGACGGCATCACATGCTCGCGTCTTTCTCGAACGGCAATCTCGACCTTGGCCGCCTCGAACGCCGTCCGCAGCGACTGCGCTTTCGGCAGCGCGTCGCGATAGAACGCTTCGCCGAAGTAAGTCAGATCGCGATCGTCCGCGCAGCCGAACGACGAGCGGTCGGCGGCGGATGCGGTGATGACCACGGTCTGCGGATTGCGCAGCTCCTCGATGAAGCTGCCCGAGTAGCAGGCGGAAATCACGATCACGCGCCATTTGATTCCCGACTCGTTCAGGGCCAGGGCCAGGTCCGGCGCGGTCAGATCGTGCAGCATCAGCGCACCGTTGGTGACCGACAGCGAAGCGTCCTCGGAACCATGCGAGGACAGCGACAGAAAGAGAATGTCCTTGTCGAGATTCATCTTCGTAGCTATGCCGCGCAGCGCGTATCGCAGCGCAGTCGGACTCGCCAGCGGCCATTCGTTGCGATCGCGCCGATCGTTCAACAGCAGCACGCTGCGGTCGGCGGAGGCATAGCGATCACCCACCACCTGCGCGGCCAGTTTGATCTCCTCGGCGAACACCCGCTGCTCGCCGAAACCGGCGAAGCCGAGAAAGAACATGTCGGGCGCGCGCTCGTCCGAAGGCGCGACCGCATCGATCGCTTCGTCGATGCGCTGCGGCTGGGAGAACAACAGCGACTCCGCCTGATCCCAACTGCGGTCGTCGGCCGAGTCTGCCTCCTCCGGCTGCATCCACACCGTGGGATCCACATACAGCTCGGCGCCGACCCACATGAACACGAGCACGACGAGAAGGCTCGCCGCGACGGCTCGCGGTTGCTCGTTACCCGTTGCCGCAGCCAGCCCGCGCAACGCGTACATCAGCAGATAGATCGTCGTCACGGCCGCCAGCACGATATTCCACGGCTGGACCGGATAGGTATCGATGAAGAAACTGGCGACGAGCGCCAGCGGCGTGACCGCAAGCACCAGCAGCAGCACCCGACCAAACCCGGCGGCTGGAATCGACAACCGCGCAGCCACGGCGGCGACCGCAACCAGCATCAGCACATACCAGGCAATGGCGGGAAAGCCATAGATGTAGAAAGTCGGATCGGGCCGGCTGCCGAGCCAATCCAGCACGAACCAGACCGCCACGCACAGCAGCGACGAGATCAGAACCGGCAACGTGTACCCACGCGACGGCACCGCCGGTACGCGTCGCAGTGCCAGCAGACGCATCAGTACCGGACTCCACGACCCGGCGGAGTTGCCGAGATCGAGCATCGTCGCACTTGCCGCGCTCAACGGTGCGGGCGCGGGCGCAGCGACGCTCGACTCCGGTGCGACGACGAAGCTGGTCCATTGCCCGATCTGCCGGCGAACGGCCTCGGCAGTCAAACCCGCCGGCAGATCGCGCACAGGCAGCACGTACGCCTGGAACCGGTCGATCCAGAGGAACAGGTGCCCGGGAGCAGCCGTGATGCTCTTGACCTGCGACCAGCGCGCAACCGAGTCGATCCCCTGCCGGTGCACGCGCAGACCCGTCGGGTCGAACTCGTAGGCCTGCTCGCCGAGAAACGCGCCCTGGTCGTCGGGAACGATCCGTTGCTTCGAGGAGCGCCAGCCCAGCCAGAACGGAATGATCACCAGCAGCGCGCCCGCAACGATCGAAGGAAACTGCAACGGACGCCCCAGCCAATTGCATAGCACCGCTGCACCCGCGCCTATGACGACGAGTGCAAACAGGCGCGTCACGCGCGCACTTGATCTTTCACGCGGGATTCTGCCGGCGCAGGCACGCTGGTAAACGCGCCAGTCATCCAGCGTAAAGCGCGTGGCAACCGAAAATGCTTCCAAGATCGCTCCCTCAGGCCGGGCGGAAATCGCAGATTTTGCGGGCGGGAAGCCAGAGGCGGTTACGCAGCCGCGCGGCTGCAAGCGTCAAAAGGGAGATTCCGCACCCTGCGGACGACCGCAGCGGCCGCCACGATGCACCCTCTCCTTGCGAATGTTACGGCACCATCGCCCGCAGCCGCTCGTCCGCATCGCGAGCAATCAAGCGCAACAGCCGGATCATGCCTTTGAACCTGGCCGCAAACAGCGCTGCGGGATCCTCGATATGCGTACGCGCCGGAATCCACCTGTAACTCGCCGCCGCGAAGTCCAACTGACGCGCCGCTTTCTCCAGGCGCCGTTGGACATCGCGCGGCAGCACCCGGCAATACACCACGCCCAGACGGTCGAAGCGCGCCCGCATGTCGCGGATGGCATTCTCGAACAGCGGCGCGAAACGCCGATAATTCTCGGGCGAATACGGCGGAATCCACTGCGCCAGCATCAGGTCCCACACGTCTCGATACTCGCGCGAGGTCCCTTGCGGCAGGCTGCCCGGCGACAGGTGGATGAAATGCGCCTTCCAGAGATGGCATTCGAGCCGGACCTGCAGCAGTGCCTCCAGCAGGATCTCGAAGGGATCGGAAGACAGGCGCGCAGCGGTCTCATCCGCCGGATCGATGCGCGGAAATGCAGTCGAGTCTGCGTAATCCGCGATCATGCGATTGCCCCCTTGTGTCGCCGCCCCCACACCGATCGCTAAGTTAGCGCGAGTCTCATCCGCGGGCCAGGGCAGGCCGCAACTCGTGGCCTGAGACCGCCTCAGAACCCCGGATGGGTCTTCAGGAACTCGAGCTCCTCGGGCGTGGACGGCCGGCCGAGCGCGGCATTGCGATGCGGGAAACGTCCGAAGCGGTCGATAATGGCCTTGTGGCGCTGCGCGAAATCCAGCGTCTCCGCGCCGATGCCGGCAAACAGTTCGATCGAGCGGGCCTGCGTGGCCGGATCCTCGGCATGCTGGAAAGGCATGCAGAGAAACTGCCGCTGCAGCGGCGGCAGCTGCCGATCCAACGAGGCTCGGATCGCCTGAGACGCGATGGCCAAGGCCTGGTCGTCGGTGGCGAACGCCCGCGGCGCGCCACGAAACATGTTGCGGGGGAACTGGTCGAGCACGATCACCGCGGCCAGGGCGCCGCGCGCGGTGGACAACGCAGCCGGCGGCACCTGCTGCGCAAGCTGCTCGTAGAGCGGAAGAAATCGCTGCCGGATGGTTGCGTCCAGCGGCTCGTTGCGGGTGAACCAGAGGTCCGGTTGCAGCTCCTCGAACCAGAAATGCAGAACCTCCTCGATCCAGTCCGGTCCGCTCATCGTTTCACCCCGCTGCTTGGTTCATCGCGGCCGCATAGCCGTTCACGGTAAACGTCATCGCCGTCGTTGCGACCAAGAGCACCGCCCGCAAGACGCGGGCGGGCAAGGCTGTGTGCGCCGGACGCTCCAGAATCGTGCCGACGCAGATCCGTCAGCGGCGCGCCGCAAGCGGTTCGGCCCGCGAGCCCAGTCCGCCACCGACCGCAAGCGCCAGATCGACGGTGTTCAGCAGCGCATCGCGCTGCGCCGCGACCAGATCGATCTGTGCCTGGAACAGGCCGCGACGCACGTCGAGCAGTTCCAGATACGCAATATCGCCCTGGTCGTAGCGCAGCTCGGCAAGCTCGGTCGCCCGCGCCAGCGCAGCAACCTGCTGCGTGTTGGCCTCGGTTACGCCGGCGATCAGCGTCTGACCTTGCAGGGCATCGAGCACTTCCCGGAATGCGCCCTGCACCGTCCGCGCATATTGCGCCTGGCGCTGCTCACGAACCGCTTTGGCGCGCGCTACGTTGGCCCGCAGGCGCCCGCCCTGGAAGATCGGCTGCAACAGGCCGCCCACGCCCGACCAGGCTTCGGCGGGCTTGGTGAACAGATCGCTCAGCTCGGGACTGACGGAGCCGAATGCCCCGGTCAAACTGATGCTCGGAAACAGCTGCGCGCGTGCAACGCCGATGTCGGCCGCGGAAGCATTGAGCGCCGCTTCGGCCGCGCCGATATCGGGACGCCGCTCCAGCACCGACGACGGCAGCGCTGCCGGCAGCGCCACCATGGCCGGCAGCTCGGTGCGCTCCGCCGCAGCGGCGCGATCGACCAGATCCTTGGGCGAGCGGCCGAGCAGGATACCCAGTGCGTTGGTGCGCCGGGTCAGATCGAGCTCCAGCTGATGCACGGATTTGCGCGTGGCCGCGGTATCGGCCTCGGCGCGCTTGTAGGTGAACTCGTCGCTCTCGCCGGCATCGAAGCGGAGCTTCTCGATCCGCAACGATTCCTCGCGGGTGGCCAGCGTGTCACGCCCACGCGCCAGCTGCTCCGCGGCGGCGATCAAGCCGAAATAGCCGCGCGCGACCTCGCCGGTCAGACTCAACTTCACCGCTTCGCGACCATATTCGGAGTTGAGCAGCGCTGCCCGCGCGGACTCCGAAGCACGCTGATACTTGCCCCACAGATCCAGTTCGAATCCCACCGTGCCTTGCACGGTGTAGGTGGTGCGCGTGCGGTCGGTACCCGGCGAGATGAGGAATTCACTGCTCTGCGCACGCGTCGCGTTGCCTTGCAGATTCACCGTCGGCAGCCGATCTGCATTCGTGATCCGCAAGCCGGCGCGTGCTTCCGCAACTCGTGCCGCCGCGACCGCCACGTCCGGATTGTGCGTCAGCGCCTCGTCGACCAGTTGGTCGAGCGTCGCATCGGCGAACAAGGTCCACCACGGATCGGGCAGCTGCGCGGTCTGCAGCGTCTGCGCCGGCAGCGCCTCCGGCAACGGCAGCTGCGGCTTCTGCGGATCGACCCGCGAAACGATGCAGCCGCTCAGTGCCACGGAAACGGCACCAATGATCAGAACATTACGCATGGGAGTGTTCATACCTTGTTGAATCAGTCGTTCCATCTCAATGAGAAGTCGATTCGACCGGCGCGGTGCCCGCCGTTGCCGCGCCCTGGCGCTTCCAGCCGGCGATCCAGCGGAAGAACAGTGGGATGAAGAACGTGGCGATGAAGGTCGCCGCGATCATGCCGCCGATCACGCTGGTGCCCAGCGAATGACGGCTGGCCGCGCCCGCGCCCGAGCTGACCGCCAGCGGCAGCACGCCGAAGATCAACGCCAGCGACGTCATGATAATGGGCCGGAAGCGCAGACGCGCGCCTTCGATGGCCGCGTCCATGAGGGGCATGCCCTCGTGATGCTTCATCAGCGCGAACTCGACGATCAGGATGGCGTTCTTCGCCGCCAGGCCCACCAGCGTCAGCATTCCGATCTGGAAGTAGATGTCGTTGGTCAGCCCGCGCAGGAACGCCCCCATGAAGGCGCCGAACGCGGCGAACGGCACCGCCAGGATCACGGCGACCGGCAGGGTCCAGCGCTCGAACTGCGCCGCCAGGATCAGGAACACCATCAGCACGCCCAGCAGGTAGATGC
>JBDHQY010000051.1:0-9786 GCA_039807315.1 Steroidobacter sp.
GTGAAAGCCGCGAAGTGGACGGGATGAATTCAGGGGAACCTTCCGGTCGCAGGACCGATGGCAATCCTGAGCCAAGACGGCGATACATCGCCGTAAGGTGCAGAGACTACCTGAGGGCTGGATCGCAGATCCGAGTGCCCTTGATGACAGGCTAGAGCGTCCCGCACCCTCCCGACTCGTCGCGGGTGAAGAGATAGTCCACGCTCGCCGGAAACGGCGGGATGACGTGAATCCCTTGGTTGCAGGTTCGAATCCTGCCGGGCCCACCAACTCACGCAATCTGCGACAACGACGTGCCTGCGCAGGCAAGGCCATATTGACCGGCCGCTTGCGCAGCGCCACCGCCCCGGCAGGTGCCATGAAGCAACCGGCGTCGGTACACCCCGCAACACGGCGTCCTCGATGACCGATTCCAGCCTGCGTCGGTCCGCTCGGGAGTACGTAAATCCCCAGAAGACCGGGCCATGTGCAGTGCGGAACCTTGCTGCCATCCGCGCATTGCTTGTTGACCGAGACACACCGGCTCGCTCAACAAGTCGTCCGCGTCCGGCGGACGAAGGGTCCAACCATGCAGCCTGCTTCATCGACGACGTTTTCTCCGCTGCCGGGCCGACACCGTCACGTCGGCGCCCGGATTCGAACCGATGATTCGCTGCGCGTTCTGTTGCTGACTTCCGGTCTCGGCTACGGCCATGTACGCGCGGCACAGGCGGTGGAAGCGGCGCTGCTGCAGAGATCGGCCAGCGTGCGCATGCTGGATTTGTGGTCGCTGATGAATCCCGGCGCGGCCAGCATCGTGCACCAGACCTATCTGCGGCTGGTGCAGGAATATCCGGCTCTGTACGAGCGTCTGTATCAGCTCGACGAGCACACCTGGCGCCAGATCCTGGAGAGCGAGGCAGGGCCGCCGGCGGCGGTGCTGGAAGTGCTGGAATTGATTTCGCAGATCGCCGCCGGCACGGTGGCGGAGGCCAAAGGCGCGCAATACGCCTCGGATCGATTGCTGCTCTCCATGCTGTACACCACGTTGCCGTACGACCGCACCAGCCTGGCGGGCAACGGCGTACGGGCGCGGCTGGCCATCATGAAATGGAGCTGGCTGCGACTGAGCAAGCGGCTGCAATCCATCGTGGAGGCGTATGCACCCGACGTCATCGTCAGCACCCAGATGATTCCGGCGGCAATGATCTCATCGCTGAAGCAGCGCCGGCGGCTGCACGTGCCGTTGATGGGCGTGCTGACGGACTACGGTCTGCACGATTTCTGGCGGCAGCCAGGCATCGATCACTACTGCATTGCGCATGAATCGGTAGCGATGGCGACACCACGCAGCCACTCTTCTGCCGCAGTAGCGGCAACCGGTGTGCCGCTGATGCCCGCGTTCGCACAGCCGATTTCCCGGCTCGAAGCGCGGCGGCAACTGAATCTGGACCCCGACGGCCGGATCGTGCTGATCGTGGGCGGCGGTCTCGGCCTGAGCGTGGATGCCATCGCCGCACAGCTGCTGGAGCGGCCTTCCGATACTTCGTTGCTGGTGATGCCGGGCAAGAATGCGAATGCACGCTCGGCATTGTCAGTGCGTGTTGCGAATCACTCGCGCAAGTCCCCGGCACAATCGGGCGCGCGCGACCGAATTCAGATCTGCGAGTGGACCGAGCGAATGGATATTTTCATTCGTGCCGCGGACGTGGTGGTGGGCAAGCCGGGCGGAGTCTCGGTGGCCGAAGTCCTGGCGTGCGGTCGACCGCTGTTTGCAACGCGCTCGCTCGGCGGGCAGGAAGGATTCAACGTGCGATTCCTGCAGCAACATGCGGTCGGCGCACTGGTTCCCGACGGCGAGCTGGCGAAGCGCATCGAAACGATTCTTGCCAGGCCGGACGAGCTTGCGGACATGCAGCGGCGCGCCTGGGCACTGGGCTGCCGAAGCGGCGCGGCACGCATCAGCGAGCTGGCACTGGATCTTGCCTGGACGCATCGTCCGCGAGCGGCGACCGGAGGGCACTGAATGCCGTCGCTCAGGACCGGGGTGCGTCGGGGCCTGGAAGCGGTCGATCGCTGGTATTACCGCCGGCATGGATTGCGCACGCTGGGCCCGGTGCTGTTTCTCGGCCTCGGGCGTTACCGCGGGCCGGTGCTGCATTTCGAAGACGGCACCTCGCTGCAGGACAACGAGCCGATCGGCCGACTGCACTTCAACAACGCCGGCATTGCCGCACTGGGTGAGGGCTCGATGCACCAGACCGGCCTGCGATTCGCGCGGCTGATGCGCCTGTCGCTGCTGCGTCTCGCCGAGTGTGCGCGCTCCGACCCGGAGTTCCATGACGTGAGTGTTTTCGAAGGTGTCACCTGGATTCCGGAGCACGGCAAAGTCGTCGGCTTCGTCAGTCAGCCGTTGCCGCCGAGTTTCCGCCGGCAACTGCTCACGGCGCATTTCCGCTTGTTGCTGTGGGCGTTCGCGCCCGCTGCGAAAGTTCGTGAGATGGCCCAGGCCGAGCCGCGCGTGTACTGGCTGACGCGTTCGGCCTTGCAGCGGAATCTGGGCAGGCTCGCCAAGACCGACAGGCAGGCCGGGCAGGTATGAGCGCCACCCCGCAGCTTCTGTCCGCTGCCGATGCCTGCGTGTATCTGACGTTCGACGATGGGCCGGATCCCGATTGGACGCCTCAGGTTCTGGATGTGCTCGCCGCAGCGCAGATGTGCGCCACCTTTTTCGCGATCGGCCGTCAGGCACGGCGCCATCCTGAATTGATTCGACGCGCCGTTGCGGCCGGCCACGAGATCGCCAATCACACCTTCGATCATCGCCATCCGTGGGCCATGTCTGCTCGTGTTGCGCGCTTGCAGGTTCGCGATGGCGCGCTCGCGCTCGGAGATATTCTCGGATATCCGCCGCGGCTGTACCGGCCGCCCCACGGTCGCGGCCGCGCCTGCATGATCGAAGAAGCTGTCCGCTGCGGCGAGACGCCGATCGGCTGGCATCTCAGCGCCATCGACTGGGGGGCTTTCGGAACTTCCCGCCGCATCGCCGCGCGTCTGCGCCGGATCAAGCCGGGCGACATCGTGCTCATGCACGACGGTCGCAATCGTCATAACCGTCCCGAACAGTTGCTGCAGGTGCTGCCGACATTGCTCGATGAGCTGCGGCTGCGGTGTCTGCGGTCGGTGCCGCTCTGACCGAACTGCAGCGGCGCGTGACGATGTTCCGGCCGGCGCCCCGGGCCCGGGGCTGGTTCTGAGAACCAGCCCACAATTTCACGGCTGTCCTAGATACGGGCGTCCCGCCGGGTGGCACAGTCAACCTCCTTCGAGAAAACGCGGCGGTTCCGGTGAATGAACGCGCCAGAGAACAATTCGAAAATGTCCGTTGCAACAACCAAGCCTGCGGCAAGGGCCCCACGCGGGTATCGCCCCGGCATGGCCATGCGCATGGCATTGGGATTCCTGGCGCTGGCGGTGGCGATCGTGGTCGCCAATCTGGCAATCCAGAACAGCACACGGACGGCGCGTGAGCGCATGCGGCAGCTGGTTATCGAGCACGAGCCGGTGGTGCGCGTCACCGAGAGTCTGGCGGGAGCGATCGCCGTTTACGAGCGTGCCGTGATCGACTGGACGGAACGGGATTCCGTTTCGCTGCAACAGGTGCAGGAGGCTTCGCAGCGCATTGCCGATGCCAGTGAATCCTATGGGCGTCTGGCGGATCGCAACGTCAACGCCGGCAACGATGCACAGTTGCTGCAGTTTTCCAGCAAGCTCGAGGAATTCCGCGCTGCCGGCACCGAGCTGGTCCGCAATCGTCAGGTGCAGCAGGCCCGCATCGATCGCTACTGGGCCAGCTTTCGCCAGCTCAACGGTCTGCTGCTTCAATCGCCGCAAGGGATGCCGCAGCCGCGATTTTCGGATGAGGCTTCGCTGGAACTGTCACGCACGCTCGATCCCGTTCGCGAACACGTGAGTGCAGCGATCAGATCGCGTGGCGAGATCGCTTTGCAGCCTATCGTGGCGGGCGAGTCCGCATTCAAGGCGGCGTTGCAAAAACATGCCGCTCATCTGGCGGGACTGCATGGCGACGAATGGGTCGCGCAGGTTACGCGGCGTTTCGCATCGTTGCTTTCCGCGCGCCGTACCATCTTCGATGTGAGCGTGGATCTGCAACAGCAGTCCACCGAGTTTCGGGACAGCGGTGCAGCGCTGTCCGCGATGGTCCTGACACAACTCGTCGCGCCTGCGCGCGTCACGCTTGCGAATGCCGATGAGATGGCGGCGCGTGCCGCGGCACAGGCGGATCGGGATCTGATGTGGGGCAGCGCCGGAGTTCTGCTGCTGTTGCTCGTGATTTCTCTGGTGACGGTGATCAGCGTGACATCACCGGTACGGCGTCTGACCGAAGCCACACGAAAGCTGGCTGCCGGTGCGGCGCGCACTCGCGTGCCACGTGGCGGCGTGCGGGAAATGGATGTTCTGGCTGGTGCATTCAACCAGATGGCGGAGCAATTGGAGAGCGCCGAGAACGAAGTTCGCAGCCACAATGCGAGGCTGGAAGCCCGAGTCATCGAGCGCACGCGCGAGCTGGAGCATCTGGCGAATCACGACCCGTTGACGCAGCTGCCGAATCGCCGGCAGCTGTTCGCGCAGTTGGAGGCGGCTTTGGGGCGTGCGCGCCTGGCCGATTCGCGGGTGGCGTTGCTGTTCATCGACCTGGACAACTTCAAGACCATCAACGACAGCCTGGGGCACGCGTTCGGCGATCGAGTATTGCAAGGCGTCAGTGAGCGTCTGCGGGAGAAGGGAGCGTTCGCGGGGAGTTTCAGCGCCCGGTGGGGTGGCGACGAGTTCACCGTGGTTTTCGAGAACGTCGCCGCGGTGAGCGATGCGGAGCGCATGTGTGCGCTGGCGCTGGAGGAGTTTCAAAGGTCGCTGTCGGTGCCAGGGCGGGAGCTGCGTTTGAGCGTGAGCGTCGGTGCCGCGGTGTTTCCGGATCATGCCGTGGACGCGCCGTCGCTGCTGCGTTCGGCCGACGTGGCTCTGTTCCGGGCGAAGGAACTCGGGCGCAATCGCTACAGCCTGTTCATGCCGGAGCTGCTGCAGGCCGCGTCTTCGCGGTTCCGGATGGAGCAGGCGTTGCGTACCGCGGTCGAGCGTGGCGAGTTCGAATTGCTGTACCAGCCCGAGGTCTGCTTCGAAACGTTGACGACGCCCACGGTCGAAGCGCTGCTGCGCTGGCATCAGCCGGATGGACAAGTGCTGACGCCGGGCGATTTTCTGAGTGTGGCGGAGCAGTCCGGCCTGATCATGGAGATCAGCGACTGGGTGCTGCGCACCGCGATAAGGACCGCGGCGTCGTGGCACTCAGGGCCCTGGCCACAGGCACGGGTAGCGGTGAATGTTTCGGCGCAGCAGCTGTTCGGCACGGATTTCGTGGCGCGGCTGCGGCAGTTGCTGGACGAATTCTCCCTGCCGCCGCAACGTCTGGAACTGGAGTTGACCGAGAACGTCGTGCAGACCGGCGTGGCCACCATTGCCGTGCTGCACGCGCTGCGCGAGCTGGGTGTGAGCATCGCCATCGACGACTTCGGCATCGGTTACTCCTCGCTCACCTCGCTGGAACAGCTGCCGCTGACGCGGGTGAAGATCGATCGCAGCCTGATCGCGAGCATCGACGGCGGCGTACGCTCGCCGGCCATCGTGCGCTCGATCATCGGCCTGAGCCGCAGCCTGGGATTGCAGGTGACTGCCGAAGGAGTGGAGCGGCAGTCGCAGCTGGGGCAGTTGCTGACCGATCGCGGCGTACACATCCAGGGCTTCCTGGTCAGCCGGCCGCTGGCCGAGGGCCGGATCCCGGCCTTCGTCGCAGCGTCGCCGCGGTATCTGGACGAGCTGCGATGCTCGGTGCCGGCACTCGAGTCCGACCTCGAGCCGACTGGTGTCCGAACGCTGCGCACCAAGGTGCTGCGCGGCGCGCGTCTGACCAAGCAGCCGATCGAGAGCTGAGTCCACGCAGAACCGCATTGGCGCCGTCGCGGCGGACTACACGTTCGTCGGCATCGACGGGGTTTCGCGGCAGCTTGGGAAATCCTCAACGAGTCGGCAGCACATCACCGAGCATCGCGGCGTCGGCCGGTGAGCCGATGCGCGCCAGCCAGGAATCGGTGCGCTGCGCTTCACCGCTGCGCAGCCAGGCAAAGACGATGCTGTGCCAGAGCACCCGTTGCACGTAGCCGCGAGTTTCGTTGAACGGAATGTTCTCGACCCAGATGTCGGAGTCGATCGACTGCGCGGGCAGCCAGCGGGCGGCAGCGGCGGGACCGGCGTTATAGCCGGCGAGCGCTACCGCCGTCTGGCCGCCGAATCGGTCGAGCAGGATGCGCAGCTGTCCGGCGCCGAGCGATACGTTGACTGACGGATTGAACAAATCCGTGGCGGACGGCCGTGGCCGCTTCCAGCGCTGCGCGGTGCGGCGCGCCGTTTCGGGAAGCAGCTGCAGCAGGCCGTAGGCACCCGCCGAGGAAACGGCGTCGGCGCGATAGAGGCTTTCCTGGCGCAGCACGCCGTAAATCAGGTCGGCTTCCACCGCGGTCAGCTTGGCCGCTGCGTGCACTTCCGCGTCGAAGGGCTGGGGGTAGAGCAGGGTGTAGTCGTTGAAGACCCGCTGCTGGCTCGCCGTGGCCACCGCCTGATCGTACCAGCCCCATTTCGCAGCCAGGTGAATCGCCTGTGAGCGCGCCTGTTGCGACAGCGATTCGTAACCGAACTGCCATTCGAGCGTCGCTTCGCGGCGCAGGCTGGACAGCAGCAGCTCGCGGGCGCGGACGAAGGCCGGCAGTTGCTCGATCTCGAGCAGCTGCTTGCGATCGACGACAAGCTCTTCGGGGTGCGGGGTGACGGACCGATCCAGGCGGGCGGCGGCCATTGCCGAGTAGTAATTGTCGTTCGTTATCACCGAAGCGTACAGCTGACGTGCCAGCGTCAGATCATTCGCCTGCTCGGCCGCACGGCCGGCCCAATAACGCCAGCGCGCGCTTTGCCGGTTGGCGTCGCTCATGGTCGCGATGGAATTCGCCACCAGTGGCCAGTTGCCGGCCCACGCCGCCGCGCGAGCCTGCCATTCCAGTGCGATGTCATCGAAGTCGGCGGACTGTACCTTGGCAAAGTATTGCAGCGCCGCCGGATCGCGATCCCACGAAAGCGCCAGCGCCAGTGCCAGCGCGTAGGGGCTGGCGCTTTTCGGGTCCAGCTTGCGGCTGCGGAGCAGCGGCTCATAGCGGTCCATCGCGCCTTTTCGATCGCGACGCGCGAGCCGCGCCCAGCCGGCCAGCAACGTCGCCGGCTCGACCTGGGTTTCAGGGGAGGCAATCAGTGTGTCGAGTCCACGTTGCGGATTGTCCAGCAGCGCGGCCCATTGCCGCAGCGGCTCGGCTTGTTGCACAGGCAGTTCGGCGATGAGCTGGCGTGCGAACGAGGTGTTGCCCTTATCGAGCGCCAGCTGCGCCCGTTGCTTGATGAGCGCGGAGCTGAGCGCTTTCTGTTCGCGCAGCCAGGCGAAGGGACGTTCGCACTCGGGCAGGCTTTGCGGCGTCAGCCAACGCTTGGCGATATCGGCGGTCAGTCCCTCGGTACGGCCGAGTTCGATGCGTGCCGTCAGGTTCTGGCAACGCAGGGCGTCGTTCGCGGTGTCCTCGCGATAGTTCTGCAGGAAATTCGCCCACTGTTTGCGCTCGGCGAGGCTGGCGAGCCAGGTCCGGCGCAAATCCCGCGCCACGGGCTCTTGGTCGTAATAGGCAAGGAATGTTGCGGCGCGCTGGTCGACCGACTCCGTCGCCGTGGCCACATTCAGCAACGAGCGTTTGAGCCGCGCCGCTTGCAGATACGAGTATAGCGGATAGGTTCGCAACTCCTCGCTATCGGCCTGTTCCGCGCCAGCTCCACTGGCCGCGCGGGTGTAGGCGCGCAGAAATACGGAGCGGGTGTCCTTGTAAGGATCTTCGGCGCTGTGGGCTGGCGTGATGGACCAAAGCAGGATGAGCAGGACACCCGCGCAGCGGCGCTGAGGAATCGAAGTGAATCGCATGGCTGAAGGTTAGCGAGATGTATCCGCGTGCGCCACGCCGATGTCCACTTACGCTGTCGCTCGACCTCGTCAGGCCGCTGTATCGACCCGCGGCATTGACCCCGAATAGTCGTGGGACCAGGTCCGATTCCGGCCGGTCGCCAGCGGCCGCTGGCGCTATGCTGGAGCGCAAAGTAATTTGAACTCTCCCGAGCGAAGTAGGACGTGATGAACGAGATTCCCAGTGCAGGCGCCGACAATGGCGAGTTCCGCAGCACCTTCCTCGAGCTGCTCGGTGATCCCGCGCCGGATGCACCGGCGCGCAATGCGGTGCGGCTGGATTGGATCGAGACGCCGGTCGGCCCGATGCTGGCCGGAGTCAACCACGAAGCGGTGGTGCTGCTCGAGTTCAGCGACCGGAAAATCCTCGAAGCTCAGCTGGCAACGCTGCGTCGGCGTTTCCAGGTGCCGGTGATCCCGGGCAGCAATCGCTGGCTGGAGGCGTTGCGTCGACAGCTGGGCGAATACTTCGCGGGCCGGCGCCGCCAGTTCGATCTGCCGCTCGAATATCCGGGTACGCCATTCCAGGAGCGGGTCTGGTCGCAGCTGCTGGGCATTCCGTACGGTGCGACCTGGTCCTATCGCGACATGGCCGTGAAGCTCGGTGACGTGAAGGCGACGCGTGCCGTGGGAACGGCCAACGGCATGAATCGCATCGCCATCGTGATTCCCTGCCATCGCGTCATCAACGCCAACGGCGAGCTCGGCGGCTACGGCGGCGGCCTGTGGCGCAAGCGCATCTTGCTGGATCTGGAGCAGGGGCAGGGCGGGCTTTTCTAGGGGCGAGCCGCTCGCGCGAATGCGACCTGCGAGCATGCCGGAGCACTGTCGCCGGATGCCGTCAGTTGTCGCAATCGGCGGCGGCGGCGCACGGAACTCATGGCAGTTGTGCTGGGCCTAACCCAAAAGTAGCATCGCGCCCGCGCGCGGGAAATTACGAGGTTCACCATGTTCAGCCGTCGTTCATTTGCAGGTATCGCAAGCATCGTGATGGGCTTGATGCTCGTCGCCGGCTGCGCCACGAATCGTGCGCCGCCGACGCGCATCGACTACGACCGCAAGGCCGATTTCTCGGTGTATCGCACCTACGGCTTTCCCAAGGAGACCGGTACCGATCGCGGTGGCTATTCGACGCTGATGACCAGCTATTTCAAGAACTCGGTGTCGACGGCGATGGAAGCGCGCGGCTACAAGTACAGCGAGGACCATCCGGACCTGCTGGTGAATTTCTACATGAACACCCGCGAACGTACCGAGATACGTCCGAACATGTCGCTGGGCTATGGCTACTACGGTTACCGCTACGGCCTGTACAACGCCTGGCCACTGTACGACGAAGACCGCACCGTGACCTACAAGGTGGGCACGATCAATGTCGACATCGTCGATGCCGAGAAGAAGCAGCTGATCTGGGAAGGCGTCTCCGAAGGCCGGGTGTCGGACGAAGCCATGGCGAATCCCAAGGTGACGGTGAACGCCGTGGTGACCGAGCTGATGCGCCAGTATCCCGGCCGGCCCAACATGTAACGAGCTTGAGGCGATGCCCCGGCTCTGGCCGGGGCATTTTTAGGGCGCTCCCGTGGATGCGAGCCGCAGGCGGATCGTATGTCGTCCCGCACTGGTTGGGCATCACGAGAATTACAGGGAAGATCTGGTTTCTCATCTCCCGTCACTGCCGCGCA
>JBDHQY010000052.1:0-9737 GCA_039807315.1 Steroidobacter sp.
CGTCGGGAAAACAGTCCCCCGGACTGTTTTCTGATCCTCCTCATACGTCGCCACCCGTTCGACCGGTGTCCCGAAACATTCCTCTCCGCCATCGTGCTCGCGGCAATCGTCCTGTTCTGGCCGTGAAACTCAATGAGCCTGGACTCTAGAAGCGCGCTGGCATTGATCGCCCAGCCTTCCGCGTCGGGCATGGGCAGATGAGGACTGCGGTGCGGATGCCCCCAAAGGGCAGGCTGCCACCGATCGTTGAGTATGCCCTGAACGGGTTGATCAAGGCTGCTGCGCTGCAGTCGTTGAAGCACTCTGCCTTGGTCGAGTTCCCGATATCGTGCGAGTTCCGGCTGAACAGGTCGAAGGTCGCACGTGCCGCCTCGCGAGACTGGCTGCCGCCGGTGCCGTCGGGTCGGCCGGGCCAGAAAGCGCCTTGCCGCCCTGGCATTCCGGCGCGCGTGCACATTTCGTGGAATTGGGGCGGTGATTTCGCGCCATCGCGGGCAGCCGTTTCGCGGTCGCGGGCAGGCTGGTCGACAGGTTCATGGGGTCAGGCCTGAGGGCTGAGGTCAAGGGGTTTCGTTGTTCTGCGCCGCATGCTTTGCCAAGATGGCGCGGCGAGTCCGCGCACATCTTGCAACGCTCAGTAAGGTGTAAATTCGATTATGGGGGATCAAGTTTAGGAACAGCTTAAGACGACATACGCCCGTATGCACTGCCCGAATTTCCAAGCAGATTACAGGACTTAGAGCTGTTGGTCAAAAACTGGTCACTTGGGGATACAGTCAGGAAAGACCGCCTTTGCTTCCGCCTCGACGATGTAGTCAGACAGCGCCTCATCGACCCTAGCGTGAGCGGCTATAGAGGTTGGCCACCGTCCGGTTCCGTCGGGCTTCATTGCAGCTTTCCAATCCTCGACGAGGATCCGGGTCAGTGCCAGATTGTTCGTGCCGACTGCGATATGGAGCGCAGTCAAGCCCATGATCGGGTCGGTGGCGTTCACATCGACCCCGTGCTTCAGGGCGGCAATGGCTTTGTCATTATCGGCGTTATAAACGGCTTTCAAAAAGGCTTGTTCTGCGTGTTCTGTGTTCACGTGTCCTCCGGTTTCAATGTCAATATTGCTACCGGATTCTGGAAAATATTGCGAACTTCTCGTGCAACCCCCTGTAACGACTGACCGATTCGAGGGTGGCTGCTACAAGCTTAATGTCGCTCTTGCCTCGGCCTCGACGATGTAGTCGCACAAAGCTTCATCGACCCTGGCATGACCGGCTATCGAGGTCGGCCAACGTCCCGTGCCGTCGGGTTTGAACGCGGCTTTCCAGTCCTCAACCAGAATGCGGGTCAGGGCCAGATTGTTTGTGCCGACCGCTATGTGCAGGGCAGTCAGGCCCATGACCGGGTCGGCTGCGTTCACGTCTGCACCGGCCTTCAGCGCCGCGATGACGCCATCGATGTCGGCATCGTAGGCGCAGCGCAGGAGCGCCTGATCCGGGTCGCGGATGTCGGTGCTGTCGTTGCCGGCGGAGCGCGGCTTTGGCTGGGGCTGCTGGGCCATCACGGACTATCCTTTGCCGGGACCAGTACAACGGTCCGGCTATCGTGCAACGGACTGCCTCCAGGGGCTTTGGTATCGAGCGCGCCGTAGGATTCGTGTCCGTACCCAAAAACCCTGTTGTCCGCGTGACGGTCGAGCCAATAGGTGCGCGGCGTCCCGGTAAGGACGTTGCGCATGATCGCAAACAGCGCGCCATTGGGATGGATCAGGACGCCTTCATAGTTGCGGCGCGGCGTTGTCGGCAGGCTGTAATCCGACGTGCCAGAGGGCAGTGCTTTCCAGTTGACGATGGTTTCGCTGATAACCGCGAATACGTGGCCCGGCAACAGATCGACCTGTATGCGGGAGAAGGGAACGAGGTCGCCGGCACGCGACACGCGCATGGTCTGGCCGGGTGGAAGAGCTTCCTTGGTGTGGCTCGCAAACGTGCCGGCCATGTCAGGCGGCACTGGCCGGCAATCGCGGCCGTCGCGCCATACACCGAGGAAGGCCGCGAACTGGTCGCCAAAGGACTTGATGGGATCGACGAGCTGGCCGCGCACGAAGTGGTGGCAATAGCGGACCATCAGGTCATTGGAACGGTGGGTGTCCGCCATGAAGCGCTGAAGCGTCTTGAGCGGAAGTTGATCGACGCTGATTCCGTTCGCGGCAGCGATTAGCCGTTGCAGTGTCGGCACGCCGATATTGTTCTCGTCAATATAGCGCAACAGGCTGTGGCGGATGGCCTGGCGCTCCCCCTCGTCGAAATAGGTCTGTTTCGGCGCGGCCTGCGCCTTTGTCTCCATTCCGCCACCTGACCAATCTGTGCCCAATCCGGGCTTTCGGCGCTGTGCTTCATTTCCAGAAGATTTGAGCAGTTTCGCACAGCTACGCCGAAAGGAAAACGGTCATGGCGAACAATAAGCCGCAGCGCGGCTCATCGCTGAGCATGTTCGTGCTCGCCGCCGGCTGTGCCTGGGGCGCATGGGCGGTACCGAACGACGCGGCGCAATGGCTGCTCGGCACGAGCAGCGCCATCAGCATCATCGCCGCATCGGGCCGGCTGCGCGAGGAAATGGAACGCGACCGCAAGCGCCGCGCTGCCGTCACCCCGAGCGGCGTCTTCGGGTCGGCCGAATTCATGTCCGGCGAGGCCGCAGAACGCGCCGGGCTAACCGACCCATCCGGCCTGTTCCTCGGCACGCTCGGTGGTCGCATGCTGTTTTACAACGGCAAGGCGCATGGCCTGACGGTGGTCCCGGCCCGTAAAGGCAAGGGCATCTCGACCGTCATTCCAAACCTGCTGCATTGCCAGGACAGCGTCTTCGTCACCGACCCCAAAGGGGAACTGGCCGCCGTCACCGGCCCGCACCGGCAGAAGAACTTTGGCCAGAAGGTGTTCGTAGTGAACCCGTGGGGCTTGCATGGCCTGCCGCAGCATCGTTTCAACCCGCTCTCCTTCCTCGTCGATCTCTACGATGACGAAGCGGAGCGGCGCGGCCTGACCGAGGAGGTTGCGGCGCTGGCGCTCCAGCTCATCCCCGAGCCTGAGGATGGGCGTAATCAGTATTTCCGGGAGGGCAGCCGCAAGCTTCTGCGCGCGCTGATGCTGCATCTGGCGACGCGCGGGCAACCGGACGACTGCACGCTGCCGGAGCTGTGGAGGCTCCTGCAAAACAGCACCCGGCTCGACGGGGTGCTGGTCGAGATGGCCGGTTCCAACGCACTGTCAGGCGTCGTCGCCGATCTCGCCGACGACATTGCCGGCATCATCGAGAAAAGCCCCGAAGCGTTCCAGAGCTTCATCGAGGGGTCGCGTCAGGCGGTGTCGATCTTCGACCCCTCCGGCTGGCTGGCCGATAGCCTTGCCGCCTCGGACTTCTCCTTCGCCGAACTCAAGACCGGCAAGGTCAGCGTCTATCTGGTCGTGCCACCCAGGCGCATCGAAACGCATGGCGCGTGGCTCGGCCTGCTGGCAAGGCAGGCCATTGATGCGGTCGCCAGCACACCCGGCAATAGCCGCGTGCTGTTCATGCTCGATGAGTTCGCCAATATGGGCAAGCTCGCCGGCCTGTCGGAGAGCCTGACGCTGCTGCCGGGCCTTGGCGTGCGTGTCTGGATGATCGTGCAGTCGCTCGACCAGCTGCGCGCCGTCTATGGCCGGGAGACGACCAACACCATCCTCAGCCAAGCGGAAGTCCAGCAGTTTTTCGCGGTGCAGGACATGGGCCTTGCAAAGATGCTGTCCGAGGCGCTCGGCCAGCGCACGGTCAAGACGACCTCGATCAATCTCGGCCGCGACGTGGACGACGATCCGGGCGAGAGCCGCAACGAGGCCGGCCGGCCGCTGATGTCCCCCGATGAAATCCGCCTGATGCCGGCAGAACAGCAAATCCTGCTGATCCAGTCGCAGCCGCCGATCCGGGCAGAACGCATCCCGTTCTGGTCTGTCGCGCCGTGGTGCGACTGGGCCGCGCCCAATCCGGTCGAGGGCAATCATCCGCGCCCGGAGCCGTCATTCCGCCTGAGCTACAGGGAGAAACGCCTATGACCGATCACCGCGACTACGACGTGAAAGTCGAATCCGCGAAGCAGGAGCGCGCGGTACCCAACTGGGAACGCCAGACCCTGGCTATCGCCGACTGGCTCGACGCGCGCCTTGGCGTCCGCTTCTGGACGCTCACCGGGCTGGTCGTCGCCAGCTTTGTCGTCGGCACACCGCACATGCTGATCCAGTACAAATGCTATGGGCGCTGCGGCGGTAACGCCACGGAGTTCAACTGCCAGTATATCGGCATTCGCGGCTGGAAGCTGGCGGAAGCCGAACAGGGCAAATGCCCACGCGTCAGGCTGCTTTAGCCCCTGCCCGCCGGTCGGCGGCATGGTCACAGGCCGTGTTCGTCGGCGGCGGATTGGTAGGCTTCGAGAAGGTCGACCTCGTTCATCGGCGTCTTTTCAGGAACGACGAGCACCCGGCCGGTGATGGAAATGCCGGCAGGGATATAGAGCACGAGATCGCCCTTCGCGGAGAAGGACCCTGTGCCGACGCGGTGCGCCTTGTGGCGTTTCTGGCCCTTAAACTCGAAGTTCTCGAAAACGATTAGTTCGTAACGCTCTGAAATATCTCGTCTTGATCTCATAAAACATTCCTTTTGGTATTTATTTAATAAGAATAGTATAAAATCATATTGTTAGAACGATAGATTTTATTCGTTTTCGATAATCTCTGACATGGAAGGTATTTTTGCGTTGGTCGTTCATTTCAATAGTTCTGCTGTTATTTGCCTTTGAATTATCCTGGCCGGCGCTCGCCGGTAGCGCGCCGAAAGCCGTGCCGGAGCCGCGCGGCGCGCAATCCCTGTCTATCGTCGAAGATCACGACGCCAAGGCGTTCCGATTCCTGATCGACGGGAAGGAGGTCGCGCGCCTCGATGCCGATGGCCTGCATGTCCGCGAGGGCATCGAATACGGCGCGACGCTGACCGACACCGGCTCGACCTATTACGATGAGCATGCGACCGCTCGGGAGGGCGCGCGATGAGACGCGGCGTCCTGCTGGCGACTCTGCTTCTGTTCGCTGCCGCTCCGGCGTTGGCGCAGCTCGTGGGCACGGATACAACGCCGGGCAGTTCATGCGCCGGCTTTCCTGACGGCGCGACGCGCGTAACGGCCGATGCGGACTTGAACGGCGCAGAGGTCGTTCTCGTCTGCGACGGCACAAACTGGCTCACTGCTCCAGCATCCAGTATCGCCATCAACGACCTGACCGACGCCTTGAATAACGGCACGACCGGAACGCAGAACCTGTTTATGGGCACGAATGCCGGCAACGGCGCAGGCGCAAATACGTCGCAAAATCTCGCCATCGGAACGAACGTCCTCGACGCGTTCGACAATGCCGCTTCTACGGGAACGTTAGGCGATATGAACACGGCTGTCGGCTACAACGCCATGACAGCCAACACGACCGGATACGGCAACACGGCACTTGCCGCCGAGGCTCTGAGGGCAAACACGTCCGGCAACAACAACGTCGCCATCGGCATGTATTCCCTTTATGCCAACACCACCGGTTTCAACAACACGGCCGTGGGCGTTGGTTCGCTTCGCTCAAACGTCGGCGGTATTTATAACACCGCCGTTGGCTACTACGCGATGGATTCCAATGCATCGGGCCAGCACAACACCGCTGTTGGCTGGCGATCGTTCTATTCAAACGCCGCAAGGAGCAGAAATACGGTCATCGGCTCGGAAGCGATGTACTATGCGGATAATTCCACAACCGTCAGCGACACTGAAAATACGGCTATCGGCTATCGCGCGCTTTACGGCTCCACGACGGCGGCGAACAATACCGGCACCAGAAATACGGCTCTTGGCGCGAATACCATGCTGGCTAATACCTCGGGTGACAGAAATGTGGCTGTTGGCAACAATGCTCTCGCCGCGAATACAACTGGTTACAATAATGTTGCGATTGGCGATTTAGCGTTGGATGCCAACGTGGTTGGTGACAGCAATATAGCAATTGGTAAAAGTGCGTTATCCGCAGCAACAGGCATAAAAAATACCGGTTTGGGTGCGCAGGCAATTTATCAACTCACAACTGGTAACTCCAACGTCGCGATAGGGTATTACGCAGGAGGTACCCTAACAAGCGGGTCAAGTAATATCCTTATTGGCGACAGCGCATATACTCCCACCGCCACCACTTCCAATTATCTCAACATAGGTAACACAATATACGGTGATTTAAGTACGGACAGTGTGGGCATCGGCACGAACGACCCGGCGGTAAAACTCGATGTCGCCGGTGCAATCAAGATCGCCTATGATAGCCAGTCCTGCGCAGCCGCCACCGAAGGCTCGATCCGCTATAACAGCGCGACCGACACGTTCGAGCTTTGCAAGACGACAGGCTCGTGGACGAACATGCAGGGCGGCGCGGCCTCGGCAGGCGGTTCGGACCGCCAGATGCAGTTCAACAATGCGGGTGCGCTCGGCGGCGTTCCGGGTTTCGAATTCGAGACCGACGGTCATCTGGATTACTGGCAAAATCTGACAACGACAGCAGGCGGTTCCTACGCCCATTCGAAATTCCATGCCGAGGTCGCACCCACGGCAGCGCAGACGGCGGGGCGCTCGACGCGGGCCTTGCAGGGCGGAATTTGGGTTCCCGCCGGCAACACCAATCAGGTCCGCAAGGTGATAGGAACGGAAGGGACGGCGCAGAACCTCGGCACCGGCGCGATAGAAGAGCTTATGGGGTTGCAGGGCTATGTCTGGAACAACGGCAACGCCACCATCACGAAAATGTTCGGCATCTATGCCGGTGCGGAAACCGATACCGGCACCGTCACCGATATATGGGGGGCGGTCGCCGAAACCAAGGTCGATGGCGGTACCGTCAGCAATGCCTATGGTCTGCTGGTAAATAACACAGTCACGGCGGGTACGGTGACGAACCGCTACGGCATTTCCATTGCCGCGCCGACCGGAGTCGCGACCAATGACTGGGGTATTTACCAAGCGGGCACGCAGCGGAACAGGTTCAACGGTGCGATTGGCATCGGCGCGACCCCAAACGCCGGTGAGAAACTGCGTGTTTATGCTGCGACCGGTGATGGCGGGACTTTTATAACCGATGATACTTCCGGCTTGGGCGTCTACGGCTATGCCGGTGCGGCGACAGGCGCTACCTATGCAGTTTATGGCGAAAGCGCCAGTACAGGCGGCTATGGGGTCTACGGCGAGGCCTCTGCCACAAGCGGCGCAACATTTGGCGTGTACGGGAATAACTACAGCCCCAACGGTACGGCTGTCCGGGGCTACAACAGGGCGACAACCGGTACCGCGATGGGGGTTTATGGCCGGAGCGCGAGCACTACCGGCCAAGGTGTGACAGGCTACGCCGAGGCATCAACAGGCGCGAATATCGGCGTCTACGGTGAAACTGCGAGCACGAACGGCAAAGCCTTATACGGATATGCCAGCGCAGCCAGCGGCAGCACCTACGGCGTGCGCGGTTATGTTGAAAGCACAACCGGCATCGCCATCTCCGGTTATGCGGAGGCGGCGACAGGCCAAACGCGCGGCGTGACCGGATATGTCGAAAGTACGAATGGTAAGGGTGTGTCCGGAACTGCGGCGGCAACGACCGGCAACGCGCATGGCGTATATGGCGAGAGCGCCAGCACCACTGGAACTGGCGTTTACGGGAATGCCACGGCGACAACTGGCCGAAATTTCGGGGTGTATGGGCAAACCGACAGTACGACCGGCAATGGTGTCTATGGTTATGCCAGCACGACCACCGGGTTGAACTATGGCGTTTATGCTGAAAGCGAGAGCACAGCCGGTTACGGTATCTATTGCGATTCCGTGCGGGCCGCAGGATGCGGCGGCAACCGGGCATGGACGAACGCGTCTGATGCAAGGTTGAAAGACCATATCGAGGACTTGAAAGCAGAATCCGGCCTTGACGCCATCATGCGCTTGCGCCCCGTGCGCTACCACTGGAAGGACGCCGCCAGCGCACATAATGCGGAACTGGGTTTCCTGGCACAGGACGTTCAAAATGTGCTGCCGGAACTCGTCAGCACCGGGCCGGATCAGGAAATCACCATGGCGAACGGCCAGACGGTGGTCATCGAGGATGCACTGACCATGAGTTACAGCCAGATGACGGTGCCGCTCGTCAAAGCCGTGCAGGAGTTGAAGGCCGAGAACGACGACCTGCGGGCCAAGCTCAATTCGCTGCAGGCGGCCAACGACAATCTGGAACAGCGCCTCAACCGATTGGAAGCGCAGTCACGGTGACGACTCTGTAACTTGCCCTCAGAAGAGGGCAAGTTGCCTATCCGCCGGGTCTGTGATGCCGTAGACAAGCCGCGCTATGGCGATGGTGCTCCTGCCCTCGAAGGTCGGCTTCATTGTCACATGATTATGGACCTCCCACGAAATCCAGATTTTCAGGCCGGCTCCCTGATAGGTCAGGGACAGCCTGTCGGGGCCGCCCGATCCGCCAAAGATACCGAGTTCAGAGGCGAGTGCATCCGCAAGCTCGGTGTCGGTCATCCCGAGCGCGGCGCGCGCGGCCCAACGCTCACGTGAACGGGAAAATCCACCGGTCGCGCGCATGAAACCCTCGCGCTTGTCGGCTTCGGTGAGGGAGCGCGTCATGATGCGCTCCCGTTTTCGATTTCAAAATGCACGTCGGCAAGTCGGTCGCAGGCCGCGAATTCGAGGCCGGCGGCGGCACAAAAATGCCTGAGATCGGCCAGCAGGTCGGTAATCGCCTCTTCGCCGTAGTAGGGGGTGTCCCCTCGTGACCACGCGGCGCGGGCAAGCGCGGCGCGTGCGGCTTCAATACGAGATTTATTGCACATGGCTTTTCCTCCGAGCAGGAAGGAGGGGCGCTTACGCGCCCGCTCCGTTGTTGTTTTCGCTCGGGTGGCGGAGGACGATGCGTCCGCCGCTGACCGGGACCAGATCGAGGTGAAGGGTGAGACCTTCGCCGTCCTGATGCGGCCAGGCCGCGCCGATCCGTGTCCAGTAGGCTTTGTTGTCTCCGTCGCCGGTGACGTGCCAGGCAATGTAGGTCGGGGCGCGATTTTCGCGGGTGGGGCGGCGGTTCTGTTTCTCGTTGCGTGCCATGATGGTAGCTCCTTTCGCTTGGGGTTTCTCGACACGCTGACCGAAAGAGCGGGCTTCGAGCCGCAGATGCACCGCAGGGAAACAGGCAACACGGGAGCGCAGCGAATGGATTGGGCAGCCTGTTGCATTGGCGGCGTGCCCGGTCAGGTTCAGGCGTAATCAGTCGGGAAAAGCCCAAAGCGGATGGAACGCGCGATCATCATCTGAAGGCTCGCAACGGCAGGACCGCTGGCGCGATCCGTGAAATTGTGACCCGCGCACCGGCAGTGCGATGGCCGCGTTACCGTCGGGGAATGAAAAGCTTCGGGCAGCGATCTGAATCGGTGCAGCGTAGACGTATCAGTGCGAATGCGGAGTGCCGACGCTCCCAGCATGGCATTGTGACCGGTCAACCGGAGGAAGCGAATTGAGATCCGCCCCTGCCGCCGGTGCGATAATATAACTTACGGAAAATAGGGCGCGGGACACTCAATCGGATCAACGGTTTGGTTGCCATCGGCGCGTTTGCATTCTGCAAATCGGTGCGCGTAGCGCGGACGAACGTGACCAG
>JBDHQY010000053.1:0-9725 GCA_039807315.1 Steroidobacter sp.
CGGCATGATTGCGCCGTTCCAGCCCGAGCACGATCACGCCACCCTGATCAAGAGTCTGGGCGAGCTCATCAAGACCCATCCGAACCTTTGCGTTCTGCTCGCCGGGCACGGCGTGCAGAAGGGCAATGGCCCGCTGATGGCGCTGGTCGGCGGCGGCGCCCTCGGCACTCGCACCCATCTGCTCGGCGACTGGTCGGACAGCGCTTCGTTCTTCAATGCCTGCGATATCGCCTGCTCGAGCTCGCTGACGGACAGCGCGCGCATGACGCTGGTGATGGCCATGCTGTGCGGCATTCCCTGCGTGGCCACCGGCATGGGGGCGCAGGGCGAAGTGCTCGGGCAGTTCGGCGTTGCCGTCGAGCCGGGCAGCCCACAGGCCTTCATTCGCTCCATCACGCGGGTGATGCAGCTGCCGTCGCAGCGGCGCGCCTTCATGACGAAGGGCGCCCGCAAGCACGCGCTGACGCATTTCGTGCAGGTGCGCTCGTTGCAGAAATATCTGCAACTGTATTTCGATCTGGTGGGCCGTCAGGCGCTGGCGGACGAAGAGGTGCCGACGCCGGACATCGACGCCGCGATTCCTGAAAGCCCGTCCGAGCAGTTTGCGCCGCAGGACAAGAAGAAGGTGCGCGCGGCGGATGCCGTGTCGATGCACGATCTGTCCGACCCGGACTCGCTGGAAGCCCAGGTGCCGGCGGCGACGTTCGAGTATCGGCGCAAGGCCGAATCCAAGCCGCAGCAGCCGGCCGTGGCGGTGGCTGCTCCGGCGAGCGAAGGCGACGTGCTGGAGTATTTCGAATCGAGCCTGGCCGGGGCGACTGCCTCCAGCAGCTCCTCGATGTCGGAGCGTGCCCGCGGCGTGGCCGAGGAATTGGGTGATCTGCTTGCACCCGAGGTGCTGCAGGAACCGGCGCCGCCGTCTGCTGCCCGTGCAAAGAGCGCCGCATCATCCGCCCCACAGCCGAGCAATGCTCTGCAACTCGAGCTGCTGCAGGATCCGTCGCCTTCCAAACGTGCGAGCGGTTGATCGACGGGCTCTCGGCGAGCCCGGTCAGCGCCGGCTGCTTTCTCGAACGAGCATTGTGCGCGCGAACGATGTGCGGCCATCGATGGCCGAAACGATCATTTAGGTCGTGCCAGCGCCGCGGCGTTGCGTGCCAGGTCTTCGATGGTGCGCCAGTCTCCGGCACTTACCCTGTCTGCCGGCGCAACCCAGGAACCACCGACGCAGGCGACGTTCGGCAGGCTCAGAAAATCCGGTGCGGTGTCGCGGGTGACGCCGCCGCTCGGACAGAAGACCACTTCCGGGAACGGTTCCAGCAGGGCCGTGAGCATGTCGATGCCGCCGGCCTGCCGCGCGGGAAACAGTCGGAAAGTCGCGAAGCCCCAGCCGAGCCCGGCGATGAGCTCGCTCGGCGTCATGATGCCAGGCAACAGCGGAAATGCGACCGTCCGGGATGCTTTCGCGAGGTCCTCGGTGAGCCCGGGACTCACCCCGAATTGCGCGCCTGCATTGGCCGCCGCAGCGAAATCCGTGGCACGCGTCAGAATGCTGACACCGACCACGGCATCCGGCACCGCCTTGCGCATCGCTTCGATGGCCGGCAGGCCGGCCGGTGTCAGCAGCGTCACCTCCAGCACTCGCAATCCACCGGCGACCAGAGCCTGCGCCAGCGGTACGGCATGCTCGACTTTCTCGATGGTGAGAAGCGGGATGACGGGCGCGAGCGCCAGAAGTGCGCGGATGGACATGATGGCTGCTGCAGTGAAACCAATGCCGCAGGCTACATGCTTGCCATAGCTGCAGCTTAAGCATCTCCCGCAGCGGCACGGGGGCTGCAGGCAGCCCCTCTCGGCGCCGCTTGCCTTGCGAGCCAGATCCACAGTGGACGCGAGCCGCACCGCCCGATGATCGACTGGATCGATCGGCTCAGGGTCGCGGCATCCTACAGTTTACGAGGCGATAGCGGCAGCGGTAACGTAGGAACGCTTGAGATTCGCCCGTCAGTTCCGCGCAAAGCTGCCACGCGCAAGCGGGCTGGAGTTCCTCCCGCTGATTCGATTCGCGCTCCCGGTCCGGGGCAGACTTTGCGCGGGAATGACCGAAAACGGGTGAATCAGACCTTCCTTAGGGAAATCGCGCACTGCTTGTGCCCGCCGCGAGCGAGTCCAGGCAATGGAGGAATCTTTCCAGGTGCCGCAGGCCGAACATGCGTGGCTTGTGGTGTCTGCAGCCTTCGATCGCAGGTGGGCCCATGCAATCTCTTCCGACTTTTGATCTGATTCTCTTCGGCGGCACCGGCGATCTGGCCCTGCGCAAGCTGCTGCCGGCACTTTACCGGCGGCTGCTCGCCGAGCAGCTGACAGCCGATTCGCGCATCATCGGCGCGGCGCGCAGCAACAAGAGCCAGGAAGAGTATGTGGCTCAGGTGCAAGCGACCTGTCGTGCCCATCTCGGCAAGGACTTCGACGAGCAGCGTTGGGCGCAATTCTCCAAGCAGCTCGGCTATCTGCGGGTCGATGCCAATACCGAGGGCGATTTCGCAGCCCTGGGCGCGACATTGCAAGGCCGTGAAGCCAACGTTCGCGTCTTCTTCCTCTCCACCGGGCCCGATCTGTTCGCTCCGATCTGCGAAGGGCTGGCGCGTCATTCGCTGGTGACGCCGAATTCGCGCGTGGTTCTGGAAAAGCCGCTCGGCGAGGATCGGGCATCCTCGGCGCTCATCAACCAGCGCGTCGGTGCGATATTTTCCGAGCAGCAGATCTTTCGCATCGATCACTATCTGGGCAAGGAGACGGTGCAGAATCTGCTGGCGCTGCGGTTCGGCAACATGCTGTTCGAGCCGCTGTGGCGGCGGGGGCGCGTTCGCCACGTCCAGATCACGGTGGCCGAGGACATCGGTGTCGAGCGGCGCGCGCAGTTCTACGATCAGACCGGCGCGTTGCGCGACATGGTGCAGAACCATCTGTTGCAGCTGTTGTGCATCATTGCCATGGAGCCGCCCGCCACCAGCGATCCGGATGCGATGCGCGACGAGAAGCTGAAGGTGCTGCGCGCGCTGCGTCCCTTGTACGGTCGCGAGGTGCTGGGCAAGACGGTGCGTGGGCAATACAAGGCCGGTGCGGCCAACGGTATGCCGGTGGTCGGCTATCTGAGCGAGAAGGATGTGCCGCCGACCAGCACCACCGAGACCTTCGTCGCGCTCAAGGTGGAGATCGATTCCTGGCGCTGGGCCGGTGTGCCTTTCTATCTGCGCACCGGCAAGCGGCTGCAGGAGCAGCTGTCGGAGATCGCGATCACGTTCGAGGACGTGCCGCATTCGATCTACGAGCGTCCCGACACCGCACACGCGCTCAATCGCCTGGTCATCCAGTTGCAGCCCGACGAGAACATCACGTTGACGGTGCTGGCGAAGAGTCCGGGTCAGGGCATGCGGCTCAAGCCCGTCAGCCTGGGGCTGGATTTTCGCGAGACTTTCCATACCCGCATGCTCGATGCCTACGAGCGGCTGCTGACCGACGTGATCAGGGGCAATCTTACCCTGTTCATGCGGCGCGACGAGCTGGATGCGGCCTGGCAATGGATCGATCCGATCCGTGAGGCCTGGCTGCAGTACGACGAAGTTCCGAAGGCTTATACCGCGGGCAGCTGGGGCCCGGCTGCCGCCAGTGCGCTGATCGGACGCGACGGCTTCGCCTGGAGGAACGAGCTGTAGCGCTGGGGCGAGCGCCCGTCCTGGGATGCAGGTTCCTCGCGCGCCGGATGGCGAAACAGACCGGAACGCGGCGCACGCGAACAAGGATGAAACGACGCTCGCGCCTCGCCGGGCGCAGCGTCGACGAATGTCGTAAGCTGCGGCGCAGGTCGTACGCATCATCACTTCCCCATTCCGTCATGCCGTCCCGCTGGGTGCACGAACATCGCTTCCCCGACTCGAGCGCCCTGGCGCAGGCGCTGTCCGGCGAGATCAAGGTCGATCTCGAGGAAGCCGTGGGCGTGCGCAGCACGGCCAGCCTGGTGGTCTCGGGCGGACACACGCCGCTCAAGTTGTTCCAGCAACTGCGTGCCGAGTCCCTGGACTGGCGCAGGATCTGGGTCACGCTGGCCGATGAGCGCTGGGTGGAAACCACGGCCGAGGCCAGCAACGAGCGCATGGTGCGTGAGCAGTTGCTGGTCGGCCGCGCCGCCGCGGCGCACTTCGTGGGATTGAAAAATCCAGCGCCGATGCCCGAAGCGGGAGCGCATTGGGCGTGGCGTGCGTTGAGCAGAGTGCCGCGGCCATTCGACGTGGTGCTGCTGGGCATGGGCGAGGACGGACATACCGCTTCGCTGTTCCCGGGGTCGTTGTCTCTGGCGCGGGCCCTGGATGCGACGGCGGCGCCGGGATGTGCAGCGGTGAACGCATTGACCGCGCCGCACGCGCGGATCAGTCTCAATCTGTCGGCGCTGCTGGATGCGCGCCGCATCGTTCTGCACTTCGAAGGTGAATCGAAGTGGCAGGTGTATCAGCGCGCGCGCCTGCCGGGATCCGCTGCGGAACTGCCGGTGCGGGCCATCCTTCACCAGAAGGAGGTGCCGATCGATGTCTACTGGTCGCCATGACGATGCCCCGCGGCTGATCGCGGATATCGGCGGTACGAACGCGCGTTTCGCGCTGCTGGAAGGGAACGAACCCAGCAACGAGCAGGTGCTGGCCTGCGCCGACTATCCTGATCTGGTCAGCGCCGTCGAGCACTATCTGCAGCAGGCGGGTGCCGATAGCGGCGCGCATCGGCCCAAGGCAGCGGCGATGGCCATTGCCGGCCCGATCACCGGCGACGTCATTCGCATGACCAATCACGTGTGGCAGTTCTCGGCCGCGCGCGTGCGCGAGCAGCTGCGGCTGAGTCGCCTGATCTTCCTCAACGACTTCACGGCGCTGGCGCTCGCCCTGCGGCATCTTCCGGCGGATGAGCTGGTCGCGGTCGGTAGTGGCCGGCCGGTGCCCGGTGCGCCGATCGCGTTGATCGGGCCCGGTACGGGTCTGGGCGTATCGGGCTTGATTCCCGCGGGAAACCAGTGGATCGCATTGCAAGGCGAGGGCGGCCACTGCACGCTGGCGGTGACGAACGAGCGTGAGATGGCGGTGCTGCAGGAGCTGCACCAGCGCTTCTCGCACGTCTCGGCCGAGCGTGTGCTGTCGGGGCCGGGCCTGGTCAATCTCTACGATGCCCTGTGCGCTCTCGAAAGAAAGGTGCCGGATAGGCTGACGCCGCGCGACATCACCCGCCGCGCCGACGAAGGCTCGTGCCGCGTCTGCATGGAAACGGTAAGCATGTTCTGCGCGCTGCTGGGAACGATGGCCGGCAACTTGGTGCTCACGCTCGGCGCAGTCGGCGGTTTGTACATCGGCGGCGGCGTGGTCCCGCAGCTCGGCCGGCTGTTCGACAAATCGCATTTCCGCGATCGTTTCGAGGACAAGGGCCGCTACCTCGAGTACCTGGCGGCCGTGCCGGTGTATGTCATCCATTCCGCGTTGCCGGCCTTCGTCGGGCTGGCGCAGGCTTTCACTGCAGCGGGACCGAGACTGGAAGCGCAATGAGAGTCCCGGCCTGCCGGCGACACCGGCGTCGCAGGTATGTGGGTTCATCGTTGCGCGCTGCGTGGCGAACCGGCAGCGGCCGTTGCAACGACTCCGCGTGCGAGCGGATCGTCATCTTCCATCACGGGCATTCGCATGCATCGCGCCGCTGTCGGTTGCGGCGTGCATGCGGTACTGGAGCCGGTGCGATGCTCGGATGCCGAGCGGCGTTCGCTCCTGACTTGATGCTGTCGCGCACCCTGCACGAATGCCGTATGGCGGGCGCGAACGCAATTCAGGTCGAGGCTGCAGGCCCGAATCTGCCGCACGCGGCCGGGCAGTGACGGCATGCTGAGTTTCGGACCGGTGCCGATGCCTTTGGTGCTCCTGGTCGTCTCGATCGTGGTCGCCACGATCGCAGGACGAGCGGGGCCGCGTGCGCCGGGGCAGCCGCCGGTCCGCGTAATGTCGACGTTCATCGACATGCTGCTGGTCGGACTGCTGGTCGGGCGTGGTGTCTTCGTGCTGCAGTGGTTGCCGCTCTACCGCGCCGATCCCTGGTCGATACTGCGTCCCGGCGACGGCGGCTATTCCGTCTGGGCGGGGGTGCTCGCGGCACTTGCCTGCGGCGTCTGGGTGACCCGCCGGGATGATCTGCGGCGTCGCTCGCTCGTCTTCGGTACGCTTGCCGGCCTGGCGACCTGGGCGTTGCTGGCGGGTTCGATCGCGCTCCTCGAGCGAGCCTACGTCCGGTTGCCGCCGGCGCCGCTGACCCGTCTCGAAGGCGGGTCGGTGCAGTTGTCGACCCTGAGCGATCAGCCGATCGTGGTGAACCTCTGGGCGACCTGGTGCCCGCCTTGCCGCCGCGAAATGCCGGTGCTCGCACAGGCTCAACGTGCTCATCCGGACGTGACCTTCGCCTTCGTCAATCAGGGCGAAGGCGCGGCGGACATCCGCCGCTATCTGCAAAGCGGCTCGCTGCAGCTCCACAATGTCATGCTCGACCCGTTCTTTTCGGTGTCGCAGGCCACTGGCGCGCGCGGCCTGCCGACGACATTGTTCTTCGACCGCGAGGGCCGCATGGTCGATACTCACGTCGGCGAGCTCACCCCGGCCGGCCTGGCGCACAAACTGCGGCGGCTCGCACGCGCCACCGGCCAACCTTGAAGGAGACGATTCGAATGCCAAACCCCGCTTCCCTGACGGCTGCGCTGGCCCTGACGCTTGCCGTGAGCGCCTGCGGCCGGGCGGCTCAAGCACCCGGCCGCGATGCATCCGGCACGCCGGCCGTCATCAAGGCGATCGAGCAGCAGGGCCTTGAGGTCATGGGCGAGTTCGAGGCGCCGGGTGGGCTGCGCGGCTTTGCAGGAGCTGCCGGTCAGCGTCCGATAGCGGTGTACGTCACGCCCGACGGCGCTCACGCCATCGTGGGTACGCTGGTGGACGAGAAGGGCGCGGACGTCGCCGGGCCGGCGCTGCAGCGGCTGGTCGTGGAACCCATGGCGAAACGCATCTGGGCGCAGCTGGAGCAGAGCCACTGGGTGGCCGACGGCAGCGCCGATGCGCCCCGCGTGGTCTATACGTTCACCGACCCGAACTGCCCGTATTGCCATCGCTTCTGGGAGGCGTCGCGTCGTTGGGTCCAGTCCGGCAAGGTTCAGCTCAGACATATTCTCGTGGGTGTCATCCGCCAGGACAGCGCCAACAAGGCAGCTGCCATCATGATGGCGGCGTCGCCCACCGAGGCGCTCACGCGCAACGAGCAGCGGCACCAGGAGGGCGGCATCGAGGGCGTGCCGATCGTTTCGAGGGAGATGCGCGACCGCCTGGATGCGAACGAACGCTTGATGTCGGAGCTGGGCTTCCAGGGCACGCCGGGCATCCTGTTCCGGGACGCAGCCGGTCTCATACAGACCCGCGCGGGCTTGCCGCCGCCGGAAGATATGGAGGTGGTGCTAGGGCCGCTGTGAACGCGGGTGGGACGGCCGTCGTGCTACTCTGCGCGCGGCTGCGGCCCCTCCTGTTGGAACAGCCTGCTCCGCGGGCACGGTTCCATCCATTGCATGGTCCTGCACGAGTGCGACCCGCGACGGATCGGCTGATCGACGCCGCGGCCGCGCAATCTTTACTGGATAGCTGCACCAGCCCGGACCCGCACGATGTGGATCGTCTATTACGCACTGAGCCGCCGTTACACCGTGGGTGCGCTCGCCATCCTGATCCTGCTGTTCGGCGTGCTGGCGGCGCGGCGCATGCCGACCGACATCCTGCCTGAAGTCGGCATTCCTTCGATCAATCTGATCTGGACCTACAACGGCCTGCCGGCGGCGGACATGGCCGCCAAGCTGACCTCGTTCTCCGAGTCCGCGATCATGAACAGCGTGGACGACATCAAGGAAGTGCGCTCGGAGACATTGACCGGCGCCAGCATCATGCGGATCGATTTCCAGCCCACGGTCAGTCTGGATCGGGCGCTCGGACAGATCACCGCGGTGTCGCAGACCATATTGCGCCGCATGCCGCCGGGCACCTCGCCGCCGTTGGTCATGCGCAACAACATTTCGAGCACACCGGTGCTGCTGCTGGTGCTGTCGTCGGATTCGTTGACGGAAGCGCAGCTCTACGACTACGCCCGCCTGCAGCTGCGCGCGCAGATCCAGACCATTCCCGGCATCCGCATGACCCTGCCGTACGGCGGCGCGGCGCGGCAGATCATGGTCGATCTCGATCCGACGGCACTGCAGACGTATGGCCTGACGCCGGCGGACGTGACGACGGCGCTCGAACGCGGCAGCCCCACGCTGCCTTCGGGCTCGATCCGCGAGAACACGCGCGAAATGCAGATTTCGCTGGCCATGAGCCCGGCGACGGCTGCGGATTTCCTCGATATTCCGCTGGCCGCGCGCAACGGTGCCTTGATCTACCTGCGTGATGTCGCTTCGGTGCGCGATGGAGCAGCGCTGCAAACCAATATCGCGCGCATGGACGGTGCCAGCGCGGTGGCGGTGGCATTGATCCGGTTGGGCGGCGCGTCGGCGGTCGAGATCGTGAATGCCGTGCGGCAGCGGCTGCCGCAGATCGAGGCTGCCATGCCGGCGGGCACGCGCATCCAGCCCATCTTCGACCAGTCGGTCTTCGTCGACAACGCGATCGATTCGATCCGGCACGAGGCCGTGCTGGTCGGTGTGCTCGTGGCGTTCGTGGTATTGGTGTTCCTCGGCTCGTGGCGCTCCAGCCTCATCGTGCTGTCGGCCATTCCGCTGGCGCTGCTGGCGTCGATCGCCGCGCTGCGCCTGTTCGGCTACACCTTCAACGTGATGACCCTGGGCGGACTGGCGCTGGCGATCGGCATCCTGGTCGACAACGCGCTGGTGGACGTGGAGAACACCAACCGCAACATCGCGCTGGGCAAGGACGTGCGCACCGCCATCATCGACAGCTCCCGCGAAGTGGTGTTTCCGGAGATGGTTTCCACCGTGGCCATCTGTATCGTGCTCACGCCCATCCTGCTGATGACAGGTCTGTCCGCGTGGGTATTCACGCCGCTGGCGCTGGCGGTGATTTTCGCGATCCTGGCCTCCTTCCTGCTGTCGCGCACGCTGATACCGGTGTTGTGCTACCTGCTGCTGCCCGCCGACATCCGCAGTCGCCGCGAGCCGCGTTGGACGGCCGAAAGGTTGCTGCTGAAGATCAATCACGGGGTGGAGCATGCGTTGGACACGCTGCGCCAGCGGCATCATGCACTGCTGGTCAGACTCGGCCAGCGCGGCGGCGTCGTCGCCGCCGGCGCGTTGCTGGTCGTGGCGCTTGGAGGATTGGCGGTGTTGTCGCTCGGTCGCGAGTATTTCCCGCGGGTCGATGCCGGACAGCTGCGGTTGCAGGTGCGTCTGCCAGCCGGCACGCGTTTGGAGGAAACGGCGGCGCGACTCTCCGAGATACAGCGCGAGATCCGCCAGATCATTCCGCCGGCCGAGCTGCTGACGATCTACGAGCAGATCGGCGTCCCGGATGCGATAAACCTGGCCCAGGTGGATAGCGCCGTGGTCGGTTCGTTCGAAGCGGAGCTCATGCTGCAACTACGCACGCCGCATGGGCCGAGCGACGCCTATCTGTCGCAGATCCGGCGGCGGGTCGCCGAGCGCTTCTCCGACGTGACGCTGTTCG
>JBDHQY010000054.1:0-9655 GCA_039807315.1 Steroidobacter sp.
GTTGTCGTAGGAAAACATCGAGCGGACCGGGAAGCCATCGCCCACCCAGTGCGGCCGCGGCGCACTGTAGACACCGAGAATCTTTTTCATGCCTGCCTCCTGTGCACCTCGGGTGCATCTTGGACGCAGCATAAGGTCGCAACGTCGCTGTCAGTAGGGGCTGGGGCGAGTTTCAGCGTCCTGTTCCTGGAACGATCCCAGGAAACGAAGTGCGTGGTTCCCGCGGGGTTTCCCCGGCACCGCTCCGCCGCTGCGGTGTCGAGGTACGGATTCGAAGAGGACGGCTTCCAGCCCGGCGCGTCGGTCTCGATGGTGATCCGCGATCGGCGTCGACCGTAAGACGCGACGGGCGGCGGCCGCCCCCGGCGCTGCAACGACCGCGATGCGATACGGCTGGCCCGAAACATGGCAAGCTGCCGCGCTGTCGCGGGTCCGCCGCCAATGGGAAGACGCGTTGGTAATGTCTGGTCCAGCCGACCGGTCTGTCGCAGTGGAGGGTGCCGATTCCGGCTCCGGGGAGCGGCAGCGCTTCGAGGCGCTGTGCATGCCCTACCGGCGGGACTTGTTCCGGTTCGTGTTCTGGCTGTGTCGCAACCGCGCGCTGGCCGAGGACGTGACTCAGGAAACGCTGCTGCGGGCGTGGCGATCCATCGGCACACTGGAGGACAGCAAGGCGGTGCGGTCCTGGCTGCTCACGATCGCGCGTCGCGAGCTGGCACGCACGTTCGAGCGCAAGCGTCTGGAGACCGTGGACATCGACGAGGTGGCCGAGTCCGTCGCTGCGGGATCCACCATGAGCGATGCCCACGAAATAGAGCAAATGCGCGCTGCCATCCTGCAACTGGAGCCCACCTATCGCGAGCCGCTGGTGCTGCAGGTGCTGTTCGGCTATTCGACCGAGCAGATCGCGCAGCACCTGGCCATCAGTACGCCCGCGGTGCTGACGCGCCTTTACCGTGCTCGTCACCTATTGCGCAAGAAGCTGCTGGGCGAGATCAGCGACGAGAGTGTCAGCGATGAACTGTCTTGAATTCCGCCGCACCGTCGGCGTACAGCCCGATACGACTTCGGCGGACGTCGTAGCCCACGCGGCGCAATGCCTGGCCTGTGCACGCTATCGACAGGAAATGCTGCAGATGGATCGGATGATCCATCGCGCACTGGAGATCGATGCTGCACCCAAGCGCGCGGTGCGACGCGGACCAGTGGTGGTGCGGTGGGGATTGGCGGCGAGTGTGGTGGCTGCCGTGCTCGCTGGATTGGCGCTGTGGGCTACAGGTCCGCGCGAGACCTTGGCCGAGCAGATCGTCGAGCACACCGACAGCGAGGCGAGCGTAATGGTGCGCACTGCCGAGAAGGCCGATCCGAAGCAGGTCGCGCGCATCCTGGCACGCTCGGGCGTACACCTGCGATCGGACGCGATGGCTGTCTCCCATGCGAGAACCTGCATTTTTCGCGGCCGCCAGGTGCCGCATCTGGTGGTGCAGACCGATCGGGGACCGGTGACGGTGCTGTTGCTGGTGCACGAAGCGGGACATACCCAGAGATTCGACGAGGGTGGCTACCAGGGAGTCATCGTTCCGGCGCCCCGCGGCGTGCTGGCGGTGCTGGGACGTGACGTGCAGGCCGAGGACATCGCGGCAAAGGTGCTGGCCGCAGTGGATTACGACGCAGGCGGATGAGTCTTTCCGCGGCGTGACGCTTGCGAGCCGCCGCGACAGCCGGCAGACCGATACCGGAACCGACTCATCGCGACCGTGAATGCCAAGGTGATGCACGATCCGCGCGTCACCGCGATGCAGGGCCAGATGGCGCCGTTGGACATGAAGCGCGTATCTACGGCGGCTTCACCGTGTTGATGCAATTCCAGCGCCGCGGTGTGACTGGAGCCGTGGAAACCAACCCCGTGGTCGCTCAGCGCCGTTGCGCGTTCGATGCCTCGCGCACTGCCTTGAATTCCGATCCAGTGCGCCATTGCGGCCAGCGCCGCGAGTTCGCCAGGTCCTTGCCGATGGCGTAGTACAGCGCGACGTCCTGGGCTGCGCCGCGTAAGTCCCATTTCGCGTCCCACGCGTCGCAGGGCTGGTGATAGCAGCGCATGTAGTCCGTCAGCCATTTGTTTCCGGCAGCGCGGCCGCCGTCGACCAGATCGGCATCGCCACTGATGCCCATGAGCAGCAACACCGGCACGCCGGCTCGCGCCAGCGGAAAATGATCGGCGCGATAGAACAGTCCGCGCTCCGGCAGGCTTTCCGCAGTGATCGTTCGTCCCTGCGCGGCGGCGGCTTTGGCTAGATCGTCCTCCAGGCTGCTTTGTCCGGCGCCGACCAGCAGCACGTCGCGTGCCGGTCCGGCGGTCTGCAGGATGTCGAGCGTGAAATTCGCGGCTGTCTTCGCCAGCGGGTACAGCGGGTTGGCGGCATAAGCCTGCGAGCCGATGAGACCGCGCTCTTCGGCCGTCCATGCTGCGAATACCAGCGTGCGCTGCGGTCTCGGTCCGGCCTTGAACGCTCTGGCCAGTTCCAGAATGCCTGCCACTCCCAGTGCGTCGTCGTTCGCGCCCGGGCGGATCGTGCGGCCCTGCGCATCCGGCGCGCCGATGCCGTAAGCGTCCCAATGTGCCGCGAACATGAGGGTCTCGTCGGCGTGCCGGCTGCCGGTGAGTTTCGCCAGCACGTTGCGACTGCGATGCTCGGTAGCGGTTACTGGGATCTCCGCGGTGAAGCGGACATTGCCGAGCTCGACCGGACGGAAGTCGGCGCGGCGCGCCTGAGTTCTGAGCGTGGCTAGACTCAGGCCGGCGCCGCGAAACAATTCGTCGGCCGCCGCGCCTTCGATCCAGCCTTGCAGCTGGAGACGGTCGGCTGCGTCGGGACGCATCAGGTCGTAGGTCTCCCCGCCGGCCGCGATGACGGTCTGCCAGCCATAACCGGCGCCCTCGGTGTCGTGGACGATCAGGGCAGCGGCAGCGCCGCGCCGGGTGGCCTCCTCATATTTGTAGGTCCAGCGGCCGTAGTAGGTCATGCGGCGCCCGCCGAACCTGCCGGCCACCGGCTCGCCGGCCGTGGCGGCAAAGTCCGGATCATTGACCAGGAACACTGCGACCTTGCCGCGCAGGTCCACATCCTTGTAGTCGTCCCATTGCCGTTCGGGTGCAGTCACGCCGTAGCCCACGAAGACCATGGGAGCGTCGCGCACCGCGATCCGGTCCGTCCTGTTCACGGTGCTCAGGTAGATGTCCCGGTTCGGCTCGAGCGGCCGGGCTTTGCCGGCTGTCGCGACGACCAGCGTGACGGGCTTGCCGAGCTGCGTGCGCAGCAGCGGCACCTCTTGCGTCCAGCTGCCATTCCCGCCGCCGGGTTCCAGCCCGAGCGCGCGGAAGGAGTCCGTCAGGTATTCGATGGTCCTGGTTTCGCCAGCCGTACCGGGCGCGCGTCCCTCGAATTCATCCGCGGCCAGCTTGCGCACGATTTCGGAGAGCCGCGCGGGATCGATCGGCGAGGAATCGGATGGCTCGGGCGCTGCGTGCAGCGATGCGGCGGCAAGGATGGCGGCCAGGCCGATGACGTGGCGCTGCAACGAACGAGATGGCATGTGCGGCTCCCGGGTGACGGATCCGGCGCAAGCATAGTCAGTCGCCGGCTCGAACGGGAGTCGCGACCCATGCCCGCGCCATCGTAAGACCGCTCCTGCGAGGGGCTGCTTGCGGTGCGGCGAGCGCGCACGTGAAGAAGAATTAACTGAAACGCCAGCGCTGCCCGCCGCGGAGTCTGTCTATATGGAGAGCGAGAAACATAGGGCGGGCCACCAAGCCTGTCCTGCAGGTGAACTCCCTTGATGTCCAGGCGCGCGATTGATTCCGCCGGAACCGGTCGTCCAACGCAAGCTGGGCTCTGCCTGCCCAGGATGCGTGCGCCCGAAGCCCAGGACAGTACATCGATCATGTGGTTGACGAACAAGCCGAGCGCCCGACTCCGCTTCTCTTCCGAGCTGAGCTTCATCCTGGGCGTGACGCTGCTGTGGCTGGCTCTTTACAACCTGCGCTTCTGGCAGGCCGCCGCCGCGGCCATGTGGCATCCCTCGTTGAGCAGCGCGCTGTTCATGGGTTCGCTGTTCTTTCTGGTGCTGCTGGCGCAGACCCTGTTGCTGATGCTCCTGCCGCGCTCGCTCCTGCGTCCGGCGGCCTGCATCCTGTTTCTTGCCGCGGCGCCGATCGCCTATTTCTCCGACACCTTCGGCGTGTTCATGGACAAGGACATGCTGCGCAACGTGTTCGCCACCGACACGGCCGAGATGGCCGGTCTGCTCAGCGGCAAGCTGCTGGTGTACTTCCTGGTGCTCGGTGTGCTGCCGTGCGTGTTGATTCTCAGAGCCGAGGTACCCCCGCTTGGCTGGCGGCAGCGCCTCAGGCAGCGCTCGATCTTTCTCGGCGGGCTGTCGATGGTGTGCCTGGTGTGCCTGTTTGCGCTGTCGGCGGCGTATGCCTCGTTCTTTCGCGAGCACAAGCCGGTGCGCTTCCTGCTGAATCCGGCCAGCGCCGTCTACAACCTGGTGGGGCTCGGCATCAAGGAAACGTCGCGGCGCGAGCCGGCCGTCCTGGCCGATCTGGGGGGACCGGCGATCCGGGTCGCGGCCTTGCAGGCCAAGCCGCTGGTGCTGCTGCTGGTCATCGGCGAGACCGCGCGGGCGGGCAATTTCCAGCTCGGCGGTTACCAGCGGCCGACCAATCCGCAGCTGGCGTCGCTGGCCGATCTGCTCTATTTCAAGAACACCACGTCCTGCGGCACCGCGACCGAGACCTCGCTGCCCTGCATCTTTTCCCCGCTCGGTCGCCGCGAGTTCGATGTCGATGTGGCGAAGCGCCAGACGAACCTGCTGGACATGCTGGCGCGCGCCGGCCTCGACGTCCAATGGCGCGACAACAATTCGGGCTGCAAGGGAGTATGCGCCCGTGTCCGTACGCAGCTGTTCACCGGCAAGACGGGCACGTCGCTGTGCCAGGGCCCCTACTGCTACGACGAGGAATTGACTGCTGGCCTCGCCGATCAGCTGCGCGGCATCGAGCACGACAGCGTGATCGTCTTGCACCAGATCGGCAGCCACGGTCCGGCCTACTGGCAGCGCTACCCGCCGCAGTTCGAGAAATTCAAGCCCGCGTGCCGCTCCACGCAGCTGGATCAATGTTCGCGCGAGGAAGTTCTCAACGCCTATGACAACACCATTCTTTATACGGACCACAACCTGGCGCAGCAGATCCAGCTGCTGCAGCAGGCGTCCGACCGGGTCGACAGCCTGCTGATCTATGTCTCGGATCACGGCGAATCGCTGGGTGAAAACGGTGTGTATCTGCACGGAATGCCGTACGCGCTCGCGCCGGCGAATCAGAAGGAAGTGCCGTTCATGATCTGGATGTCCGACGGCTATCGGCATCGGGCCGGTATCGACGAGGCGTGCCTGCGCGCGCGTACCGGAGAGGCGCTCTCGCACGACAACATCTTCCATTCCGTGATGGGCGCGACGGGCGTCCGCAACGCGATGTACAAACCGGCGCTCGACATTTTCTCCGGCTGCACCAGGCAGACGGCGTTTGCAGCCACGACTCCGGCGGAAGCGAGCCCTGCGGCGCGCGAAGCCATGAGGATGCCGGCGCTCAACTGAAAGTCCGGGCGGCGGAGCCGAACCGCTGCTTGGTCTGCACCAGCAACTGGATCTTGCCCATCGACGGGCTGGCGTCGAGCGGGCAGGCCGGATCGACATGGACGACGCTGCCCGGGCCGGAGCGGCTGTTGCCGATGCGCGGCCCGATGCCGATGTCCTTGAACCAGCCCTGACCGGGTGTGTTCACCGCGCTGGCGCCGCCAATACGGCCGACATCGAAGAGCATGGCGTCGCCGGTGTGGCGCCTGAATCCGGCCGCAGTAGGGTTACTATCGACGCATGAGCGCCGGTAACGACGACAATGCTGCCGCGAAGCCAGGCAAACCGCATCGTTTCCGCCTGTTGCGTGCTGGGCTGGCTTTGATCGTGCTGACGGCCGGGGCGATCCTGCTGTGGGCATTGTTCTGGCAGGACGAGAATTGCTCGGAGCCGGCCTGCGTCCGGCAGCGCTTTTCGCTGGCCATCGAGCTGGACGCGTTCGAGCGCGTCCAGCCGATTGCACTGGAAGTGACTACCGCCGAGGACGTGGTCTCGGTGAATTCGGTGCTGTCCTCGGGAGGGATCGAAGTGGACGTGCGCACCGACCAGACGAACCTGCCGTTGGCCATCGCCAGCGGCAAGCTCGATCGTGCCGATCTGTATCGCTACGCGCAGGTCTGGCGTAGCGGCCGGCACGAGGAAGGCGCTGATGCGCAGCTATACGCCATGCTGGCGCCGTCGATCGTGTCGGACAGCGGCGAGGACCTGTTCGGTGTCATGTTCGATACTGCCGACCGCGAAGGGTTCGCGGTTGCACCCGGGGAGATTGCGCAGCGATTCCAGGAGCGCGAGCCGGATTCGGTGCCACTGATGCAGCTGCGCACTTTCATTCACGAGCTGCTGCATGCACTGAATCGGCGCCATGCGGAGGCCGCCCAGATGCCGGGTGAGCGGCTCACCATCGAGGCGCCGACCAAGTGCATCGCGGCGGACATTCGGCGGGCGAACTGGTCGCTGCGCGAGCAGCCGCTCATGGCCCTGAGCCCGAGCACCATCCTGTTTTTCCAGAGCGCGCCGCGCTCGGAGATCTTGCCTGGCAAGCACAACGCACCGTTCCTGTCCGGCCGCGCCTCGCCTGCCGATTGTCGCGATGCGCGTGCCAGCATCGTCGACGATCCGACCACGTCGCGCTGGCGCTTTGCCATCAAGCGCATCAAATCGCTGCTGAGCTTGCCGCTCGCACAAGCGGCGACTGCGCCTGCGTCCGAGCCCAAGCCCGCCGATGTCGAGCTGCGGGTCCAGACCATCGACGCGCCGTATCCGCTCGGCTATCCGATTGCCGTGCGTGTCACCGCGATCAATCGCGGCGAGCGCACCTTGCCGTTGGTGGGCCGGCTGTTACCGGGCTACGGGATGCTGAGAATCGAGACGCGTCGAGCGTCCGATGGCGAGTGGACGACGTTGCAGCCGGGCGCCTGGTACGAGCCCATCGACGACGACCAGGCCATGCTGGCGCCGGGTGCGCGCACCGAGCAGACGGTGCCGATCTACTATCAGAAGGACCGCTGGACCTTTCCGCAAGCCGGTGTCTACCAGCTGCGCGCGCGCCTGCATCTGGGCGATGACACCGATGAGATCGTCACCGAACCGGTGGCGCTCGTGGTCGTCGATCCCGAATCGGCACGCGACCGCGAGGCGCTGTTGCTGCTGACCGATGAGCAGGGCCGGCTGCGTCGGGATCTGGGCCATGTGCTGTCGTTCGAGCGGCATGCGCAGAATGACGAGCAGCTGACGACGCTGGAGCGCATCACCACCGAGTATGGCGAAACTGCGCTGGGCTCGGCGTTGCAGCTCAGTCGCGCCGCGCAGTTGCTGCGCCAGCCGATCGATCCGCGGACGGGTGAGCGGCCGCCGCCGGATCTGCAGGGCGCCCACGAGCTCCTGGTCGACAGTTGTACCGATAGCGGCGTGGCCGCGATGCGTCTGCAGCTGCTCGATTTCCAGAACGACGTGACCGGCGTGCAGCCCGCGCCGGCGCTGCTCGATCCGGTCGACGCGGCATGGGACGGAAGCGTGCCGCGCCGTGCCGCGGCGCTGGAAACCTATGCGGATCCGGCGCTGAGTGTTGCGAAGCCCGCCTTCCATTTCTGTCATGACGAAGCTCATTTGCGGGGCAAGCCAGCGGCCGCTGCCCGACGCTTCGCGCGTGAGCTGCGGCGCGCCAAGCCGGAACGAGTAGTCATCGTCGGCCATGCGGATCATGCGGGAACGTGCCGCTACAACAACGCGCTGGCGCTGCGGCGTGCCGCAGCGCTGCGCACCGTGCTTGTCGATGCAGGTATCCGTCGCAGCCGGATCCAGATCGCCAGCCTGGGAGAACGCCGGCCACTGGATTTTTCGACCAGCGATGCGGCGGATGCGCGCAACCGTCGTGTCGAGATCCTGCTGCCGGCGCAGGTCGCGGCGCAGCTTCAGCTGCCGCAGGCTGTCGCGGCGGCGCATTCGATGCCGGACTGCCGATCTTGACCGGCTCCGCGCGCTCCGCCCATTGAGCGGGCAACGGAACCGATCCGCCGACTCGATGGTTGAGTAGGGGATCTTTATCTCCACCCAACCGGAGTTCTTTCATGGGCATCATCATCTGGCTGATTGTGGGCGGGATCGTCGGCTGGCTGGCCAGCATCATCATGCGCACCGATGCGCAGCAGGGACTGCTGCTCAACGTGGTCGTCGGCATCGTCGGTGCGCTGCTGGCGGGATTCGTCATCTCGCCGCTGCTGGGCATCGGCACCATCAACGACGGCATCAGCGTGGCGACCTTCCTGGTCTCGCTGGTGGGCGCGGTGATCCTGCTGGCGATCGTCAACCTGTTCCGCAAAGGCTCGGCCCGCTGACAGGGCCGTGCCCGGCAAGAGCTGCGTCCGACGCGGGCGGTGAGGGCATCACCGCCCGCGTCGAGCTACTTGCCCCGATACTTTTCGAACCACGCCAGGATCGCGCTTGCCTTCGCGGCCGACTGCGAAGGCCGCGCAGTCAAGCCGCCGTGCGACGCGCCGGGCACTTTCACCAGCGCGGTCGGAATGCCCCGTAGCTGCAATGCCTGGTAGTACTGCTCCGAGTCGCTGACCGGCGTGCGGTAGTCCCGGTCGCCCACCACCACCAGCGTCGGGGTCGTCACCGCGCCGACCAGCGACAATGGCGAGCGCTGCCAGTAGCTCTGCGGATCCTCCCACGGCATCCTGGCGAACCAGTACCTGGGCATGAAGGTGTAGGAGTCGGTGGTCAGCACCGTGCTGGTCCAGTTGATCACCGGCTTCTGGGCGGCCGCGGCCTTGAAGCGCCCGGTCTTGCCGACGATCCACGCCGTCAGCACGCCGCCACCCGAGCCGCCGGTGACGAACAGGTTGTCGGCATCGACGTAGCCCTGCGCGATGGCCGCATCCACGGCGCTCATCAAGTCGTCGTAATCGTGGCTCGGGTAATCGTGCTGGATCAGATTGGCGAATTCCTCGCCGTAGGAGGTCGAGCCGCGCGGGTTGGTGTAGAGCACCAGGTAGCCGGCGCTGGCGTAGAGCTGGTAGTCCGTGGCGAACGTGAGACCGTAGGCGGCATATGGGCCGCCGTGGATTTCTAGGATCAGCGGATACTTCCTGTTGCGGTCGAAATCCGGCGGTGTGACGATCCAGGCGTCGATGGGGCGCTGATCGAAGCTGGATTTGACCGGCAGCGATTGCACCGCCCCCAGCGTCTTCGCGCCGAGCAGCCCTTCGTTCAGATGCGTCAGTTGCGTGGTGCGGCCACGATGCGCGAATGAAATGTCCGATGGCCGCTCCGGCGTGCCGCTGGTGAACGCCACCGCGCCGTTGTCGGCGACGCTGAACTGGCCGCCGGTATACGGGCGGTCCAGTCCGCTGCCGCTCAGGCCTTCCGCCACCGGCTCGATGCGCCCGTTGCGCGAGACGCGCGCTATCCTGGTGTGGCCATTGTCGTCATATTGAATATAGAGGCTGCCACTGTC
>JBDHQY010000055.1:0-9596 GCA_039807315.1 Steroidobacter sp.
TCGGCAAATACACGTATTCTCGATTAAGATTCCACCCGAAAGAAGCCGCACCGGCGAGGACGACAGTGAGTATTTCGCAGCAGAATCCCGTACGACTTTTCGTCAGCCACGTGTTCGAGCCGGCCGACGACTACGACCGGGTGTTCGAATACCTGGAAAGCTCCCACAATTTCTATTACCGCAACTGCAGCGATCCGTCGCCGCAGCTGGCCTCGAGCGGCGAGGGCATGCGCGAGGAGCTGCGCAAGCAGATAGCATTGGCCGAGGTGGTGATCGTGCCTTCCAGCCTGTATCGCCAGCACCGCGAATGGATCGATTTTCAGCTCAATTGCGCCAAGGGCATGGACAAGCGCGTGATCGTGCTGGAGTCCTTCGGCGTGAAGGAGAAGCTGCCGGTGCAGCTGGAGGCGCTCGGCGACGAGATCGTGGAATGGAACGAGCGCTCGATTGCGGATGCGGTGCGTCGTCAGGCACGCCACGAGGATACGGCGCGCTGGGACGTGATCGACTTCAAGATGGACTAAGTGCTGACCTCGTTCCTGAGGCATCGCGCGACAAACGCACGTCGCCTGTGGATCGGCTGATTCCCTTGCAGCGGCGGCCAGGTCCTGGCATTCAGCCGGGCCCTGTCTCTCTCATCGAGGAAATTCAGTCGTCGCCGACTGCGCGCAGTTTCGGCGGTCGCTGGAACACCTGCGCTCGCGCAATCACGCCGAGCATGTTCACGATGCGCACTGCGATCTGGCTTGCTTCGAGATCGGACATCTTGCGAACAGTGGCCTGCTCGGCCGTTTCGCCTCGCAGCGGCCGCACACACGACATGCAGCTGCACACCGAGGAGAATTCCTCGCGGATTTCCTTGGGCAGATCTTCCTGGTCCAGTCCCAGCAAATGAGCCCGGTAGGCTTCGAACAGACGATGCTTGACGGGCCCGGCGGATGCCAGAATGGCCGTCGCAGCGAAAAAACTCTCCCAGGCGTTGCCCATTGCAACTTCCTCCCCACACGGATGGAGTGAGTGAACTGCTTTGCCGCAGCAGATCTGTAGCGTGGAAGCTACGACCCGGCAGCGGCCAAGTTGAGAATCTACTTTAAGTTCGCTCGGTGACTTTCTGCTGATCACTCAAGCAACTAGCGCTGGAATATACACCTGCGACTTCGAAAGGCAACCCGGCGCACGAGTACCACGAAGGTCGCTGAAGACCAGCAAAGCCGTATAGCTATGGTTTCCGGTGGTCACCGCACGATGTCAGTCGTCGTTGCTCCATCTGGAGCCGCTGCAGAACCAGGCATGAACGCCGAACCGTGCGCTGAAATCAGCTGGCCGTGCCGGAGCCCGTCATAGGCGCCACGCGGAATGACTGTGTAGGTATATGCGTATAATGTATATTATGTTTAATTATGGATGGGCTTGAGCAAAAAGCTATCCAGGTCGGCACCACTTTCAAGCTGCTACGCCGGCTGGCGGCACCCTCAGCACTGCCGTCACTCGATCGCATCTTCGAATCGATGGCGTGAATGCGCGGTGAGCTGTGCATCTCACATTTCATTTAATGCTTGGATGCGCCAGAACTCCAACACCCCGGACCGGGCGACACTGGCTGCAGCAAGAAACAAAACCGTGCCCGACGTGATCGCGCCGCATCTGCGCGTGCTTTTCTGCGGCATCAATCCCGGTCTGTATTCGGGAGCCACCGGTCATCATTTTGCGCGCCCGGGAAATCGTTTCTGGCCGGTGCTGCATCAGGCAGGCTTCACGGAACGGCAGCTTGCACCGATCGAGGAACGAAGCTTGTTACAGCATGGGCTCGGGATAACCAACCTGGTGGCTCGTACCACGGCGACGGCCGATGAGCTGACGAAAGCCGAATTGGCGGCTGGTCATGCAAGATTGCAGATGAAAGTCCGGAAATACCAACCGCGTATCGTCGCGGTGCTGGGTGTCGGAGCCTATCGAACGTCTTTCGGCAAACCCAAGGCCGTGATTGGGCGGCAGCTCGAAGCGCTGGAAACGGCGGCAGTCTGGGTATTGCCCAATCCCAGCGGCCTGAATGCACATTATCAACTGGCCGAGCTGGCCGGCGTTTTTCGCATGCTGCGTGACGCGGCGTCCTAGTCTGTCGACGTAGCCAGCTCGCATTGCCTGATCATCGGCCACCATATCCTCAATGGCATCGGTACCCTCCTCGCCCTGCTAAATCGATCTGCTCGATCGCGCTCGAAGACGGGCCGTAAATCGCTCGGTGAAAAGCCGCAGCTCTCTGCCGGTCGCAGCCACTCAGTGGGGAATGGATCGCGTCAGCCGCGGCTGCGGATCTCCCACAGCTGCGCCAGCTGGCTCCACTTGGACTGGCTGCCGATGGCCTTGAACGTCTGCTCGGCAAGATCCTTGTGCCCTTTCTTCAGATAAGCCATCCCGAGACTGAGCCGCGCGGCGTCGACATCCGCCACGCCGCCTTTGCGAATGCCCCGTTGCAGCGCGCCGATGGCATCGTCATACCTGCCATAGCTGAGATATGCCTGGCCGAGTCCGACCTCCGCCTGTCCCTGCGTCTCTTTCGCCGCCTGCTGCGCCATCTGCTCCAGCGAGGCAAAAGCGGTGGAGCTGCGCTGCTTCGCCATGTTCAACAGACGCTCGATCCGTCCCCGTTCGAGCTGGTCGTCGGTCTTGAGCGCGCCGCGCTGCATGCCGCTTTCGAGGATCTGCTGCGCCTCGCCCGGTACTCCGGCATCGATCGCCAGCTGCGCCATTTCGAAGTAGTGATCGCGGCGCTTGAGCACGCCCGCTTCGTTCATCAGCCGGTAGCAGCCGAGCTTGAGCGAGTCGTCGGTGATCTCGCGTCTGTGGATGTCCAGCAGGGTCGCCCAGTAATCGGTCTTGGGGTAGTAACGGATGAGCTTGCTTAGTGTCCGTGTGCTGCCTGCATTGTCGCCGAGGTTGTATTGCGAGCTCAGAACGATCTGCAACCAGCTCTCCGCCGGTTGCCGGCCGGCACGTTCGACGTTGGCGACGACCTTGCTCATGTGCAAAGCCGCGTTCTTGTAGTCGCCCAATCGATACTCCGCCTGCGCCAGCAGTGCCGAGACATCCTCCTGGTTCGGGTTGCGGCCCAGGAATTTGCTGGCCCACTCCAGCGTCTTGCGATCGTTCTTGAGCTGGAAATACACCTCCGCGAGCGTACGCATGCGGTTGTCCACCTGTGCCTGCGGCACCTGACCGGAGTTCAGGAGACGCTCGAAAATCGCTGCGGCCTCGCTGAACTGCCTCCGCTGGATCAGCGCATAGCCCAGAAACTCATCGAGCTGGTAGGTCTCGAACGCGGTCTTCTGCTGTACTGCCTGTGCCTTGCGGATCTCCGCCTCGGCAGTGTCCCATTGCTTCTTCTTCAGCGCTTCCTGCGCCTTCTTCAGCGGCTCGGCGACAGCCCTGGTGGTGATCTTGCCGACCTGCTCGGCAGCCAGCGCAGCCGATGGCATCAACAAGGCCAGCGTTGCTCCGAACATTGCCGCGAATACCGGCGCCTGGAGCGTTCTTCCTGTAAGCATCGTGAGAATCATGCTGCATCCCGCTGCGGTGTGAAATCTGCGCAATGCCCCTTCAGGCCGTAGTGCACGATGTACAGATAGCACAGCAACGGAACGACGAAGGAATACAGCACACTGATGTGATCCGCGTAGAAGCCTTGCAATACCGGAACGATGGCGCCGCCGACGATGGCCATGCACAGCACACCCGAGGCTGTCCCGGTGTGCTTGCCCAGTCCTGCGATGGCCAGGGTGAAGATGGTCGGAAACATGATGGAATTGAACAGACCGATGCCGAGCAGTGCCCACATGGCCGTGCGACCGGCAAACAGCATCGCGGTCAGCAGCAGAATGCCGGCCAGCAACGCATTGAACGCCAGCACCTTGCCGGGCTTCACACGCGCCAGCACTGCCGAGCCGATGAACCGTCCGATCATCGCACCGCCCCAGTAGAAGGACAGATGCTTGCCGGCCGTCTCGGCGGACAGCCCGGCGATATCCGGCCGCTCCATGAAACTCACCAGGAAGCTGCCGATCGACACCTCGGCGCCGACGTAGACAAAAATGCCGGTTGAACGCCTGCGTGAGATTCAGACGGGCGGAGGCTGTCTTGGGCGGGCCCAGAACGGCCACGTACGGATTGGCCGCCACCTGCAGCAGCGTGATGCCCGAGGCCAGGATGAACAGCGCCAGCAGGAAGAACGTATACGAATGACTACCGGCTGCCGGATAGAACAGCAGGCAGCCCACGCCGGCCGTGGACAGTCCGATGATGATGCCGCGCTTGTACCCTGCCCGCCCGACCAGGTAGCCCGACGGCAGGGACATCACGAAGTAGGCGCCGAAGAAACATAGCTGGATCAGCATGGCCTCGACATAGCTCAGCGAGAAGGCGGCCTTGAGATGCGGAATCAGGATGTCGTTCAGCGAGGTAATCAGCCCCCACATGAAGAACAGGGACGTCAGCACGATGAGGGCGGCAAGATAATTGACGTTGCCGGCGCCGGCGGACGCCTGTGTCATCGTCTGCACGGACATGAGTGCCCCCGGATGCAAATCGGTTGTGGGAATTCGCTGAGCGCTGCCGGCAATACTACTAGGCCGTTTCCGAGCATGACAAACGCGAGTCACCGAGTGTGCCAGCTCTGCCGGATGCACGATTCGGAAGGTAGACTGGGCAGCATGCGAAGAGCATGTTCCGTTGCGCGTCAAAGAGGCCAGCATGGTTGTCGAGCGTATTAGCTCCATTCCGCTGTATCTGGCGACGTCGGCAGCGGCGGAGTACCGATGATCCAGTGGCAATGGCATCGATTCACCGACCTGTCGGCGTCACAGTTGTATGCGGTCTGCGCCGCACGCGAGGCGGTGTTCGTGGTCGAGCAGTCCTGTCCTTATCAGGAACTGGATGGCCTGGATCTCGACGCCATGCACTTGACCGGTTGGTCCGGAGGCGAAGTTGCAGCGTATTTACGCGTGCTTGGACCGGGCGTTCGCTATACCGAACCGTCGATCGGTCGAGTGTTGACCTCCGGGCCATTCAGAGGCACGGGCCTCGGGCGCACGCTGCTGGAAATGTCACTGGCATATGTCGGCACCCACTACCCCGGTCGTGGTGTGCGCATCAGCGCCCAGGCACATCTGGAACGATTCTATGGATCGCTGGGCTTCCAGACGGTTTCCGAGCGTTATCTGGAAGACGACATTCCTCACGTGCAGATGCTGCGGCCAGGATGATCCACCGCGGCGCGCGAATAACGGCAGCCGTCGATCTGTCGTGCTATTCGCGCAGGGAATCGAGCTGAGCGCGAATCCAGGCATGTACTCGCGTTTCGAGCACGTCCATCGGCAAAGCACCGCCGAGCAGCACCACGTCATGGAACTGGCGCACATTGAAGCGCTCGCCAAGCGCCCTTTCCGCTTCGCTGCGCAGAGCCCGCAAGCGCAGCTCGCCTATCTTGTAGGCCAGCGCCTGGCCGGGCCACGAGATGTAGCGTTCCAGTTCCGTCTGGATGTTGTGAGGCGCCAGTGCCGAATTCTCGGTGAAACAACTGCGTGCCTTCTCGATGTCCCAGCCGAGCCAGTGAATGCCGGTGTCGGCGACGAGACGGCAGGCGCGCCACATTTCGTAGGAATAGCGGCCGAAGCGCTCGTAGGGATCGCGATAGATGCCCATTTCCTCGCCCAGGAATTCGGAATACAGGCCCCAGCCTTCGACGAACGCCGTCGGACCCAGATTGCGACGGAAGTACGGCAGCCCGGTCAGCTCCTGCGACAGCGCGATCTGCAAATGATGCCCAGGCACCGCTTCGTGCACCGTGAGCGCCGGCAGCTCGTACAGCGGTCGCTGATCCAGGTGTGAAGTGTTGACCATGTAGCCGCCGGCCTGGCCGAGCGTCGGGCTGCCGCCCCAGTAACGGCCGGTCGTGTAGCCCTCGGCCATTTCCGGCGGCACCGGGCGCACACCGTAAGTCAGACGCGGCAACGTGCCGAACAGCGGCGGCAAACGGTCGTCCGCGCGCTTGGCGATTTCGCTGGCTTTCTCCAGCAGCTCCTGCGGCGTACGAGCATAGAAACGTTGATCCGTGCGCAGCATCTGCAGGAAATCCGCAAAGCTGCCGCTGAAGCCGGTTTCCGCAATGGTCTTTTCCATCAGGCCGCGAATGCGCTGCACCTCGGCAAGGCCCAGCTGGTGGATCTCATCCGGCGTCATGTTCGTGGTGGTTTCACGACGCACCAGGAAACGATAGCTGGCCTCCCCGTTCGGCGTCGCACGCCACGCGATCGAACGGCGTGCCGCCGATCTGTAGTCGCGCGCCAGAAAACCGGCAAAGGCCTTCTGCGCCGGCAGGATGCGCGATTCGATCAATCGCAGGGCTTTCGCTCGATACTCGGCCTGCACCGGTGCCGGAATGGTTGCGGGCAGACGGGTGAACGGCAGGAACAATGGGCTGTCCTGCGCCTTCATGTCCGCCTGCCGGCGCGCCACTTCGAGAACGCGATCGACCACGATGCGTGGTTGCGTGTAACGGGTCTCGATTCCCCGGCGTAGATTGGCCATGTTCTGCTCGTACCAGTCGGGCAGCACTTCCAATCGGGCCATCCACGCATCCGCGTCTTCGCGCGAAGCGATGGATGTAGTGCGCGCCAGGTAGTCGGCCAGCGTGTGGAAACCGCCGTCGTTCTGGAAGGCGATACGGGAGAAATCGAAGCCGGCCGCCTCGATCGATTCCGTCACCAGACGGGTCAGCAGGGCATGGTTGAGCGCCGCATCTGCGGTGAGCCGGGCGGCATCGATGCCGACCAGGCGCTTGCGGAAAGCTTCCAGCTCCTCGAGCTGCGCCGCCTCGGCTTGCGGTCGTACATCCGGCAAGCGTCGCAGCGCCTCGCGATCGCCTTCCTGACCGGCGGTGATCGGATCCACCTGTCTCTGGAATTTCTCGTAGTCGGCGACGACGCTCGCGAGCGCGCTCTCCGCCGAGTCGGGCTGTGCCTGGGCAACGACCTGAAACGCAGCAAGAAACATCGGAACGCACAGCAGTGCGTGCAGGATGCGCAGCATGTGGGACCTCCGCGAAGAGCTGGCTGGTCGGCTGTCGTGCGCCGATTATTTCGTACCGCTGCCCGCCTCGGGAAGTCTTTTGGCCATGGCGCGATAAGTGGAGCGGGCCTTGCGCAGCGCTTCGCCGGCGCTGCTGGCCGAGCCGTTGGCATTGGCCCGCCATAGCGCACGCTGTGTGACCGGGTCGAGCAGATACAGGATGAGATCGCCCTCGCGACCGACTCCCGTGGGACGATCGTTCGCCGCAGCGCCTGCGGGCGCGCTGCCGGCCGACGCGTCGAATACCGAAGTATCCACCGGCCTGATGTGCTTGTTGAGCTCGGCTTCGGTGGCTGGCGCCAATGTAGTCCTGCCGACTGCGCCGAGCACGACCAGCACGTCCGGCGCGGTGTCTCCCGTTACTTCTTGGTAACCACGTCCCTCGAGTGCGTCGACGGCAGCCCGACGCAACTCGGCACTGACGCGCCGGCGCTGCTCGTCGGTGATCTGCTCGGGAAAAGCGTAGCGCTCCTCCTGCACTTTGAAAGTCCGGAGTGCCGGCAGCGCCTTGGCATTGCCGGCAATCTCGATGGGATCGGTGGCACAGGCCGCCAGCAGCAGCACACAAGCGAGCGCCGCGTGAAAATATCGGTATCTCATCTGCACGCGGCTTCCCAAACATTCCTGGCTGCAGTGGCCGCTAGTAGCGCCCGCGACAGAAACGACGTCAATCAGTAGTTGAGGAATTCGCCCGCGGCTATCGCGAATACGTCAGTGTGCGCGCGGTTTCGCCGTCCATGTAGCCGACTTGAAGCCTGCCGTCCTGCACCGCGAAGGTCCGGGCGTGCTGCAAAGCTCGCAGGTAGCGCATTTCAGCCTCGTTTGCCGCCTGAGCGCAAGCCATCTCGGTGAAGGCCAGCGGGCCGATGAGCAGCTGTCCGGGCGCCGCGCCGTTGTCGATCGAGCCCATGTAGCGATTGCAGCCACCGTTGCCATCGAGCTTGCCGACGCTAACCGCGAGCGTGATCCGGATGTCTGCCGGCACGGGCTGATCGGCATCGAAGCTCTGCAGCTTCCATTCCGGGCCCATCATGTCCAGGATTTTTCCGCTGGGTGCAGGCGCCGCTACCTGCGGCTCGACTGCGGCCGGTTGCGCAATCGCCGGAGCGGGAGCGCTTTGCTGCTTTCGGGTGCAGGCGCCGACGCTGCACAGAAAGGCCAGGGTCAGCATCATGAGCGCTCGGGAGCAGCGGATCGAACCAGTCGTCGCACCTACTCTGGTCATCATGGCCTCCTTCGACGAATCCGCCGCGGCACGACTCACAGCCAGCGCACTGCTCCTTCCTTGGGAGTGGGAATCAGCGGGCTGGGTGCCGTCGTGGTTCCAAGATAGAGCAGCGCGACGATGTGATCTTCGGCGGCGAGCCCGAGCAACGCCTTGACCTTGGGGTCGTAGGCGGCGGCGCCGGTTTTCCACATCGCGCCGTAACCCAGCGCCTGCGCAGCCAGAAACATGTTCTGCACCGCTGCGCCGACTGCCAGAACCTGCTCGATCTCGGGGATCTTGCCTTTGGTGATCTTCGCGGCCACCGCCACGATCACCGGCGCACGCATCGGCTTGTTGCGCTCGGAGCTCAACTGATCCGGTGTTGCATCCGGCACCTTGGCGCGCAGCATGTCAGCCATTGCATCACCGAGTCTCGCTCGGGCAGCGCCTTCCAGTACCACGAAACGCCACGGCCGCAGCCGTCCGTGGTCCGGCGCACGCATGCCAGCATCGATGATGCGTTCCAGGTGCGCGCGCGTCGGAGCGGGCTCACCGAGCTTCGCCGCCGAGGTTCGCGATTCAATGCCTTCGAGCAGTTCCATCTAATTTCGATTCCGTCGTCAAAGTTTGCGCACCTGCATCGCCAGGTGCAGCCGGTCGCCACGCATGGTGCACATCGAGATGTTGCTGCCGCCCTCCACCGTCCAGGTGCGCGCCAACGCCTGCGACGGCAGGTACACCGGCAGCTTGAACTGGGTGTCGACCTGAATGCGCTCCGACGGCAGATGCTGGGCCGCGGCGCCCAGACAGCGTCCCAGCGACCACATGCCGTGCGCCACCGGTTGTTTGAAACCGAACATCGCTGCAGTACGCGCCGTCAGATGAATCGGGTTGAAATCGCCGGATACGCGCGCGTAGCGCCAGCCGGTATTCTGCGGAATGTCCAAGGTCTGCGTATCGACACCGTCTTGCGGGTGCGCGGAACGCTCGATCGACGGACGCTTGCCGCCTTCGCTCTTGGCCGGTGCATTGCCACGCGCGAACATGGTGCTGATTTCCTCCCAGACCAGCTCGCCCTGCTGCTCGTAACGGGTGGTGAAATCGTATTCCTGGCCGGCATCGGTCAGCCGCATCGTATCGAAATGCACCCGCAGACGCAGCGGCGCGCCGACATCGACGGTCTTGTGGACCCGAATGGTGTTGCGCAGATGGATCAGCCCCAGCACTTTCACCGGAAAGCCGTTCGCGATGAACAACTGCATGTGCA
>JBDHQY010000056.1:0-9586 GCA_039807315.1 Steroidobacter sp.
AACGATAACCGTATGTGAGGCCGAACAGCTTGAGATTGAGTTCGCTGTCGACCCGTTCGCCGGGCTCGTATACCTGATCGTCGAAGAAGATTTCCCGATCGATGAGGGCAGATGCCGAGCGCCGCGTGCTCAGACTGCTGAAGCGCAGCAGGTGATGCTTGCCGGGCAGCAGCGTGATCTCCGCTTGCAGCATGAGCTCGGCATCCTCCAGGCCGAGATCGTCCTCGGCATCGATCTGGCTGCCTTGCACGGTCGGCGATCGGTCGATCCGCAACCTGGTGTCGATGCCGGCGCCCAGCAGGCTCACTTCCGCCCGCAATCGATCTTCGATGATGTGCGGCCTGGGCTCGGGCGACCACGATGGCGTCTGAGCCTGCGCCGGCGCGCCGACCAGCGCGGCCGCGGCAATCTGAGCGGCAATCAAGATTCGCAGTCTGGCGCTGATCACGAGGCGGCTCCTTGGTGGTCCCGACGGCCCGCGCGATTATGCAGGCTCGGTCAGGACACTGCGACCCAGTGATCGTCCCAGTGCAGCCGCATGGAACCGTCGAGATTCAGAAAGTGTGAACGCGATGCGGTTTGGTCGAGCGCGTAGGCGCTGCCGTCGCGTTGCGAAGCGACGATGGTGCCGTCGGCGAGTCGCGACAGTCCGTACGTTTCAGCGGCGGTCACGAAGCCCCGGTAGCGATCGTCCGCCAGCGACCAGCACGCGGTGCCGCCGCCGTAAGGACAGGCGGCCGCCAGCAGATTCCGTCGCTCGCTCAACGCGATGCTTGCGACATAGCCGCGAAACTTGTTGCGCTCGGAAGCGGGAGCCGCGAGCAGCTTCAATCCTGCGCCCGGCCGATAGATCGCGGCGATTCCCGGCGCATCTTCCGGTGCTCCTTCGTACTGCAGGCCCACCGCCGCCACGCCGTTCGCGGCAACCGCAAGGTGGCGAATGCTCAGCAGATGATCGGGCAGGCGCCACTGTTCCAGGAGTGTGCCGCTGCCCACATCGAGCACGCACAGCGACGGATCCATGTTCGGAATGTTGAGTTTGCGGCGGAAGCTGCGCGGATGCGTCATGATGCCGCCGTTGGCGACCAGCAGCGAACGTCCGTCGGGCAGCCATGCGCATTCGTGCGGATCGATGCCGTGCGTGTCGATTTCGCCGACGACCTCGAACGTGCGTGTGTCGCGGACCGAGATCACGCCCCGCCCGTTCTCGTAGTCGTGCTCCGGTGTGAACAGCAGGCTGCCGTCGCGGGAGAACTGGCCGTGCCCGGCCAGATGACGTCCTGCCGGAGTTTCGAAGACGGTGCGAACGGCCAGCGAATCGCGGCGCAACTCGAATGCCACGGTGCCGGGGCGACGTGCAAAGAACAGAACGCGCTGCGGGTCGATCGGATCGACCGCGCAGCCGTGTGCACGGGCCGGGACTGGCGTGCCGAAGACGCGATTCGCGCGAAGGTCGACGCCGCCGACGTATTGATCGCCGCGTGCGTCTTCGAAGGCGGAGAGCAGAGTACCGGTGTGTCGGGGGCTGCTGCAGGCGGCGAGCAGGCCACCGGTTCCAAGCAGACCCAATGAACCCAGCAGCAGGCCACGACGGTTCATGCCACCACCTCGATCCTCACGCTTCATCGCAGCCAGCCTCCGTCATCGCTACAGCGAGTTCAGGAACTGCAGCAGCGCTGCGCGATCCGTCCTGGGTAGATCCAGGAAAGCCTGCTTCGCCCGCTCGCCTTCGCCGCCGTGCCACAGAATGGCTTCGCTCAGGTCGCGGGCGCGGCCGTCATGCAGCAGCCGGGTGTGACCGTTGACGGTCTGTTGCAGGCCGATGCCCCACAGCGGCGGGGTGCGCCATTCGCTGCCGCTGGCTGCGAAATCGGCCCGGCCGTCGGCCAGTTCCGCGCCCATGTCGTGCAACAGCAGATCGCTGAAGGGATGGATGGTCTGCCGGCTGAGCCAGGGCTTGTCGGGTATCTCGCCGGTGACGAAGCTGGCGCGATGGCAGGCCTCGCAGCCGGCTTCGAGGAACAGCAGCGCGCCGCGCTTGACCTCGGGCGCATCGAGATTGCGCCGGGCCGGCACCCCGAGCATCTGCTGATAGTCGACGATGTGCTGAAAGATCTCGTCGCTGATTTCAGGCGACCCGCCGTCCGGCGCGGCGCGGCAGGCAGTCTGCACCTCGGTGCAGATCTGTTGTGGCTGCAGCGAGGTCGACATGCCGATTTCCGAAGAGAACGCCGCTGCCGTCTGCTGTGCGATGCCGGGTTGATTCGCTTTCCAGGCCATGCGTCCCAGGACCGCGCGCCCGGCTCGGATGTCCCACACCCGATTGGCGCGACCGGAGATGCCGTCGCCATCGGCGTCGTCCGGATCGTTGCGCTCCAGGATCTGTGCTTCGGGAATCGCTTCGAGCAGCCCCGAGCCGAACACCGCGGGAGCGATGCGTGGCGAGAATCGAGTGTCGGGTGCGAGCTCGCCGTACGCCAGCTCCTCGAACTCGTAGGTCGGTGCCAGCAGCGTGTACGCTTCGCCGTCGGCGAACTGGCCGTGAATCTCGCGCAGCCGGATGCGGATGGTGCCTTCGGGCGCCACGCCGCCGATGGCGAACGGATTCAGGTTGCTGCCGTAACGCGGGTCGGCGCCTGGCTCGTTGTGCTCGCCCGGCGTCGCTGTTCCGAACTGGATCACCAGCGAGACTGGACGTTCGCCTGCCTGCTCGGGCGGCCGGCCGCGGCCGTCGTTGTTGTGGCAGGCATCGCAACTGCGGGCATTGAACAGCGGTCCCAAGCCGTCGCGCGCGCCGGCCGTGGCCGGTGCGACGATCCAGGGACTGTTGAAGAAGGCATTGCCGACGAAGAACCGGCCACGCAGCTGAACGTCGAGATTCGCCGCGGGTTGTGCAAATGCCCGGCGTGTGGCGTTGCGCACGGTGGTTGCGCCGCCGGAATTCGCAGCGAGCAGCTCGGCTGTGTTGGGGCCGCCGTCGCTGCAAGCGCCCAGAGCGGCCAGCAACGCTGCGGCGCCCGGGCCGGAGAAGAGCTTCACCTCAATCTCCCAGCCCTTCGAGATCGGACAGGAATATCTGCAGCGACTGCGCGGCGCGCCCCATGGACAATGTCTGGGCCCGCAAGGCATCGATGCCGGCTTGTACGCGCGCCTGGCCTTCCTTGTCGTCCGGCTGGATCTCGCGATCGAATGGATTGCGAATGGTCGTGAGTGTCTCGCGGGTGCGCGCCAGACGTGCATCCATTTCCTCGGCCATGCGCGGATCGGCTGCTTTCACCAGGTCGGCCAGGCTCGGGCCGCTGACGACCTGGCCGTCGGGCCGTGTGTAGCGTGCGTAGTAGACGTGCTCGATCCCTGCCGCGTTGGCGCGCAGGTCGTCCGAGGTGGTGTCGCTGAAACAGGATTGCTCTTCTTCCTGATCGCCCGACAGCAGCGGCACGTTCATGCGCTCGCCGGCCATCTCGACTTCGGAGAGCGCCGCCATCCCGGTCCACATGCGTTTCAATCCTGTGTACACGTCGCCCGCGATCAGCGAGGCGCGATAGTTCGGTGCGCTGGCGTCACTGGCGGGATGCCAGGCGGCCACCAGGCCTTCGAGATCCCGGATCAGCAACTTGGTTGCCGCTTTCAGGTATTGGCCACGGCGCGCCGCCACGTCGCTGGCCGCGGTGCCTTGCACGACGTAATCGGTGTGCGGGCGCTGCCCGGCCGATGCGGGTGGGTCGTTGCGGTCCTGGCCCCACAGCAGGAACTCGATGGCGTGATAGCCGCTGGCGATGTTCTTCTCACCGCCGGCCTCGTTCTGCTCGGCGATCAGCTCGGGCGTGATGTCGGGGAACGCCTTGGCGTCGCCGATGATGTTGAGTCCGGGCGCGGCGTTGTAGCTGTCGATGCGCACCGCGTCGATGTGATTTTCATCCAGCGGCCAGCCGTTGAGCTGCGGTTCCGGTCCGTCCTCGGCATCGATCGGACCGCCATAGAAACGAAATGCTTCGGAGTAGCTGTAAGGCACACGCGCGGCGCGCCACTTGTCCCGCGCGTTGGCAAGAGTCTGTTCGCTGGGTTGTGCGATCAATGCGTCGATCGCAGCCTCCAGCTCGCGTGCCGCCGTGAGCGTGTCTTCATAGGTCGCCGAGACGATGGCCGCATAGGTGGCGACGACCGGCCGCCGCTGATCGTCCGGCTCATGGCGAGCACACCCCGCGCACATATATATGAGGACCAGGGCAATCGGCAGGGCGCGAAGGACAGCGGGCATTGCGAAGCTCGTGAGCGGGTGGACGTGCGGCTTGTTGAAATATGGCCGGATACGGGCTGCACACAGGGATGCGTCCAGCGTTTCGGCCACCGCATTCTATTAGCAATCGAGAATGATTCGCAATTGAGAGTCGAACCGCAGCAGGCTGCGTGAGACAGCGATGCCGGCACCGCATCGCAAGGAAGTGTGCAGATCGGTCTGCCGCGCCGCTGCTAATGGTGCAGCGAGTTCACGGTGTCGTCATCGCGGAATTCGTAGTCAGGGAAGCAATGCGCCTGACGTCGATGCAGGAGCTCCTGCAGCTCCGCGCCGGGTACGCCGAGCTGCTCCGCTGCCTTGTCGATGGGCAGGCCCTCGCAGACGATGAGGCTGACCGCCGACCAGTACAGGGCTGCTTCCGTTCTGCCGTCACGACTACGCATGTCGAACGCTCCACGGGCAGCCTGCGGCTGCAGCGCTACGAAATGTATTCACAGATGTACGTAGGCCGAGGGCGACCGGGCAGGCGAGGCTTTTTTCAAAGCGACTTCGCTTGCTTCGCCGGAGCGGTTTCGTTTGCGGGCTGCCGTCTCGGTTCGTGTTGGGCGGCCTGCCACGCTCGAAGAATTCGCTGCGAAGCGGCGTCTGGTCAGCCATGCGTGTCAGCGTCGCTCGCTCTCCACCAGCCGTTTGCCCACGAACTGCCAGTTGGCGAGATTGTCGATCACCGCTTTCACGAAAGCGGCGCGATCCTGCTGGTAGTCCAGATAGTAGGCGTGCTCCCAGACGTCGCAGGTCAGCAGCGCGCAGGCAGCGCCGGTGAGCGGATTGTCGGCATCGTGGGTGGTGGCGATTTCGAGCCGACCCTGCCGGCAGACCAGCCAGGCCCAGCCGCTGCCGAATTGATTGACGGCGGCCTCGACGAACCGGTTGCGGAAGTTCTCCAGCGAGGAAAACGCGCTTTCCAGCCGCTTCAGCACCGGCTCGGGCGGCGTGCCGCCGCCGTTGGGGGCGAGCGATTCCCAGAAAAAATCGTGATTCCAGACCTGCGCCGCGTTGTTGAATATTTTCTTCTGCGAAGCATCGCCGGCGCTCTGGCGGATCACCTGGACCAGATCCAACGCCTCAAACTTCGTACCCTGGGTCAGCTCGTTGAGCTTTTTCACGTAGGCGGCGTGGTGCTTGTCATGATGGTGCTCCAGCGTGCGGGCGGACATGGTGGGGTCGAGGGAGTCCTTGGCGAACGGCAGCGGCGCGAGCGTGAACGGCATGGCGGCGGCTCCTGCAGGCAGATGGTTCGGGATATGCAGGGCGAACGCCCGAGGTCCGGACAGGTTCCCGTTTCCATGACAACGGCAATGCCGGGCCGGAGAAGCGTGCGCCAGGTCGGCCTTTTGTCAGGCGGCGTGACGGCGGGCGGTGCGAGGTGACGCAATCCGGTCTATATTCGCTGCGGTCCAGGCTAGCGGTTCGCTGCAAGCCGGTGCGTGGGGCCACCTCATGGGGTTTGCGCGGGAGGGGCGATGATGTTGGGCAGGGCGTTGCAGCTCGCATCGGCCGCCACGTTGCTGGCGTTGCTGGTGAGCGGATCGGCAGAGCTTCGTGCGCAGGACGAGCCCGCGCCCGCCGCGTTCGTTTCCTTGAGTTTCGACGGCTCCTGCGACGCCAAGAACAACCGGCTGTGGCTCACCAACAGCCATACCTTCAAGACCGTGGCCACCACCGTTCGCTGGCGCGCCGACGGCGGCAAGGATCTGGTCGATCAATTCTTTGCTGCGCCCAACTCGGTGCGCGAGATCGGCTGTGCGGCCGATGCCGACATCGTCGAGGCGAAATTCGCCGACTTCTAGCAGCGGGGCGCAGCCCCTTGCGGCGCCGGCCACGGCGCGACGATTGCTTTCCCTGTCGAACCTCCCCGCACCGGCTTTCGAAGCCCGCGGTCGAATCAGATCGCGTTCGGAGCAGGAAACGCTGACGCGGTCCGCGACGACGATAGAGTCGCGGGATATGATCGGTCGCGACCTCGGTGAATCAACTGAACATAAAACGGAAGCAGGATGACTGAATCTGGCGTTGTGCGGTCTGCACCCGAGGACGTTACCGTATTGCTGCAACGGCTGGGCGAGGGCGACGTGAGCGTTGCCAACGAGCTCGCGCGGCTGGTCTACGATGAGCTGCATCGCATCGCGGATCGCGCGATGCGCCACGAACGCCCGGACCACACACTGCAGCCCACTCTGCTGGTGAACGAGGCTTTTGTCAGGCTTATCGGTCAGCGCGAGGCGCGCTGGCAGAGCCGGGCACAATTCTATGCAGTGGCGGCGAGGGCGATTCGCCGCATTCTTGTCGATCACGCACGTGCACGGCGGCGCATCAAGCGCGACCTCGGGCTGCGGGTCACGCTGGATCATGCGATCGCCGAAGTCCCCGAGCGGGCGTTGGACGTACTGGACATCGACGAGGCATTGCTCAAGCTGGAGGCCGTTGCGTCGCGCCAGGCGCGTGTGGTCGAACTGCGCTACTTCGGCGGGCTGGAGATCGACGCGATCGCGGGCGCGCTCGATGTTTCACCGGCTACTGTCAAGCGAGATTGGACCTTCGCGCGCGCCTTCCTGTTGCGTGAACTGGGAACAGGACACTGACGATGATGGATCTGACTCCCACCCGCGTCGAACGATTGCAGCAGCTGTTCGAGCAGGCTCTGGCTGTTCCCGCCGATGAGCGGGCGGCATTCCTCGACCGCGAGAGCGGCGGCGACAGTGCCATATGCGAGGAAGTGCTGTCCTTGATCGCCGCGCACGAGACCGGTGCAACGGTGCTGGGCCGTCCGCTGTCCTTCGGACAGGGCGTCCTCCCCGAAGTGGATGCATCTCACTGGCTGGGAATGCACCTGGGCGCTTGGCGCGTGACGCGGTTGATCGGCCTTGGCGGCATGGGTACGGTCTGCGAAGCGGTGCGTGCCGATGGGCAGTTCGAGAAGCGCGCCGCCATCAAGTTCCTGCATGCCTATGCGCATACACCGTTGGCCGCGGAGGGATTCCGGGCGGAGCGGCAGATCCTCGCGAGTCTGGATCATCCGAATGTGGCGACGTTGCTGGACGGCGGAGTCACCGCGGACGGCCGGCCTTACCTGGTGATGGAATACATCGATGGCGAGCCCATCACCGAGTGGGCGGATGCGCGTTCATTGTCCCGGAGCGCGCGTGTCGAGCTGTTCATACAGGCCTGTGCGGCGGTCGAGGCCGCGCACCGCAGCTTGATCGTCCACCGTGATCTCAAGCCTGGGAATATCCTCGTGACCTCCGATGGGCGCGTGAAGCTGCTCGACTTCGGCATCGCCCAACTGCTCGGCGAAGTCGCCTCCGAATCCGGTGCGCAGGCTGCGGTTCCTCGGTCCTTTACGCCGGGCTATGCAGCGCCCGAGCAGATGCGCGCGCAGCCGGTAACCACGGCTGCCGATGTGTTCTCGCTGGGCGTGGTGCTGTTCCGGCTGTTGACCGGACATCTGCCCTTCGATGAGCGCTCCGATCCTGACGTCGTTGCCAGACCCGCGGGACTGGAGTCGGATCTGGACTCCATCATCGCTCATGCCATGCGCGCCGACCCCGGGCAGCGCTACTCCACGGTCCAGGAGCTGCGTGTGGACTTGGAGCGCTGGTTGAAAGGACTGCCGGTGGCGGCACACGCCGGCGGGCATGGCTACCGGCTGATTAAATTTCTGCATCGTCATCGCGCCGGCAGCGCGCTCGCCGCGATGGCCGCGGTCGGCATTCTCGTGGCTTCCGGCGTCGCGCTATGGCAGTCCCACGTCGCACGGCAGGCGGCCGCGGACCAGAAGCAGCTGAATGCCTTCCTGATGGAAGTGCTCAGCATGTCCGATCCGTTCAACGAAGGCGACGATCTCACTTTGAGTGCCGCGCTCGACCGTGCCGCGGAGAGCATCGACGAGCGCTTCGCCAGCCGTCCGGATCTGTCGGCGGAGATCCGTTTCGGCATCGGCAACAGCATGGCCAATCGTTACCGGCTGGAACAATCCGAGGTACAGCTGCAGCGGGCGTTGCAGGAAAGCATTGCCGCGTTTGGTCCGGGGGACGTGCGCACGTTGCGTGTCATAGAGGGCATCGCGGGATTGGATCTGGAAGCAAGCCGTTACGCCGCGGCTGAAACCGGATACCGGAGGGTGATCGACGAGTTGGCGGCCACGGGACGTACCCACGTGCCGCTCTATGCGAAAGCGCTGAACAATCTCGGCAACGTGTACCTGCAGCAGGAAAACTACGCGGAGGCAGATGACGCGCTGCGACGAGCCTTGGCGGCAGATGCGAGTCTTGCGGAGCCGCTGTCACCCCAGGAGCATGCCGACATCCTCAGCAATATTGCGCATGCCGCACACGGCATCGAGGACTACGCCCGGGCCGACCAGTACTACAGCGAAGCCGCCGCCGCCTACCGGGAGCTGTTCCCTGAAGGCAGCCCGGATCTGGCGATCCTTTACAACAATCATGCGTTGCTTCACGAGGACCAAGGTGATCTGCCGCGGGCATTGGCCATGCAGCGCCAGTCCTTGGCAATGCGGCGCAAGATATTCCGCGATCAACATCCGATGGTGGTTTCAGCGCTCGGTAGCATTGCGCGGGTGTCGCTGCGCTCGAACGACCCCGAGATGGCGCTGGCGTATGCAGCGGAGGGCGCTCAAATGGCGGATCGCGTGTATACCGGACCAAACCGCATGCATCCGTCGATTCACGCAACGCTGGCCGCCGCCCAGCTGGCCGGCGATGACATTCCTGCGGCGCTACGTTCCTGGCACCGCGCCCGCGAGTTGCTCGTTGCGCTGCCCGAGGCGCCTCCCAGTATCGTCAGTTGGGTCGAGGATGTGCGGGGCCGTCTTTGCAAGCGAAGCTCCACCGATTGCCCCGCGCCGTTCGGCGGTTCGGCAGCTCCTTGAGGTCGCGCGGGCGAGCGGACAGACGGCATAACGTCCGGCGACGGTGGGGCGATCCTTGATCGGGGTGAGTGTCGGCTTCGAGCGGTCAAGATCCAACGAACGACAGCGACAAGACGCAGTCATTTCCCACGCTGCGTCGCCACCGTCGTCGACACCCGCCAGGCAATGCAGGCGCTCGCTCCATACTTCGATTACAAGATTTCGCCGGGACTGCTCCGGCCTCGATGTCACCGCGATATCACATCAACTGTGTGTGGCCTGCATCGATGGCGCGGCGGGCGCGCTCCAGCGAGGAGTCATCGTGAAACAAAAAAAAGAGCGTGCGTAACCTTCGTGGTGTTACGCACGCCTGCATCCGAGATGGCATACAAAGGGGGAAGACTGAACCATCACCGTAAGCA
>JBDHQY010000057.1:0-9490 GCA_039807315.1 Steroidobacter sp.
TCGACATCCCGATCGCCGAGATCACGCGTCAGTACATGAAGTACATCGACGTGATGCAGGACCTGCAGCTGGAGCTGGCCGGCGAATACCTGCTGATGGCGGCCATGCTGGCGGAGATCAAATCGCGCATGCTGCTGCCGCGTCCGCCATCCGCGGACGGCACCGAAGAAGAGGATCCGCGCGCCGAGCTGGTGCGGCGCCTGCAGGAATACGAGCGCTTCAAGAAGGCTGCCGAAGACATCGACCAGTTGCCGCGCATGGAGCGCGACACGCTGCCGACCTCGGTCGAGCTGATGGAACGCAAGGTGGTGCGCATCCTGCCGCAGGTGACGTTGCAGGAGATGCTGATCGCGCTGAAGGAAGTGATGTCGCGCGCCGAAATGTTCGCGCATCACCAGGTGCAGCGCGAACGCCTGTCGGTGCGTCAGCGCATGTCCGACATCCTGGGTGGACTGCGCGAAGCGGCTTTCATGGAATTCACCCGACTGTTCCGACACGAGGAAGGCCGTATGGGTGTCACGGTGACGTTCAGTGCCATCCTCGAGCTGATGAAGGAAGGGCTGATCGAGATCGTGCAGGCCGAGCCGTACGCGCCGATCCATATCCGGCCGGCATCGGGCTCGCGGCATCTCAAGGTCGTCGGCGAAGACGAAGGGCTCGATAGCGACGCGGACGCGGAAAACCAGGCGGCGCTGGCGCAGCCGGCCTATCCGGACGAGAACGAGCTGGACGACGAGGAAGACGATCTGACGGACCAACCGGCCGCCGCGTCGGATTTTGCCGAGGTCGAGTCGGAAGCCTCCGCCGTGAACGATGTCGCGCATATGCAGGAACCTGCTGACGTGTCTGACGTTGCACTCGAAGCTCTCGCCGGCGAGCCCGCTGACGAGAGTGAAATTGCGGGCAAAGGGCAGGTACAGGACGCACTCGATGCGCAGCCCGGCGAGGAAGTCGCGCAAGCAGCCGAGTCGCACGCGGCCGACAGCGTGACCATCGCGACCGGGCAGGACGAAAATCAGGAATCGGCGACGGCTGCGGACGGGCAGGAGCCCGAGTCGACGCCGTAGCGAGCAAGTGAGCAGTCCATGAACGAACAGGATCTCAAACACATCATCGAAGCTACGCTGCTGGCGGCGGGCCGGCCGGTGACGACGCAGCAGCTGCTGGAGCTGTTCGAGGAGCGTGACCGTCCCGCGCCCGAGCAGTTGCAGGCAGCGATCGAGCTGCTGACGGCAGATTATGAGTCGCGCGGCATCGAGCTGATCCAGGTTGCGAGCGGCTGGCGGGTGCAGGTACGTGCGCGTGCCATGGATGTCGTTTCGCGTCTGTGGCAGGAGCGTCCTTCACGCTATTCGCGCGCGCTGCTGGAGACTTTGGCGCTGGTCGCCTATCGTCAGCCGATCACTCGCAGCGAAATCGAAGAGATCCGCGGCGTGGCGATCAGCTCGACCATCATGCGCACGCTGCAGGAACGCAACTGGATCCGCGTCGTCGGTCATCGCGAAGTACCGGGGCGTCCGGAGCTGTTGGGCACGACGCGTGAATTCCTCGATTACTTCGGCCTGAAGAGCCTCGATCAGCTGCCGACGCTGGCCGAGCTGCGCGATGTCGAAACCATCGGCGTGCAGCTGGAACTGCCGGGCGGCGAGGCGACCGCCGCAGGCGAAGCGGCCGGCGACAATACGCTCGCGGCGGCGGTCGAGAATTTTGCAGGCCGCGATCCGGTGGCCGCGGCAGAGGACGAGGCAGCCGCCGATGCCGAAGCCGCTGCGCAAGCCGAAGCCGGTCTGCCAGCGGCATCGAATGAGTCCGAGGACGATGCAGATTTCTCGGCCGATGCCGGGGAAGACCCGTTGCCGACGGATGCCGGCGAGGTGCCGGCTGTGCAGAGCCAGTCGGATGATCCGGAGCTGTCGGCGGATGCCGAGGACGCCGAGTTGCTGACGGACGCGGAGGAAGGCGAGGAGCTTGCCGACGAGGACGCCGAGGATGCCGAAGCACCGACCTTGGTGGCATCGGCGGAGAGCGGCGAGGACGGCAGCCGCGCAGTGGGCGAGCCGCCGCTCGAAGACTGATTCGCCTGCCCATCCAGGCCGGACTGCAGCCCGGCCTGGATGCAGTCGTCGGGCTGCAATCCAGTCGCGCCCGTTGGCGCCATTCCCGTCATTTCCCAATCGCGCGCCAGCCTGCACTACTCATGTCCGAACGCCTCCACAAGCTTCTCGCCCAGCATGGTCTGGGCTCCCGGCGCGAGATCGAGAAATGGATGCTGGCCGGGCGGGTGCTGCTGAACGGCCGGCCGGCGCAGCCAGGTGATCGCTACGACGAAGGCGACCGGGTCGCGGTCGACGGTCAGGACGTGACTGCGCGCCTGCGAGTGGCGCGCAAGGCCGCCGTCATCGCGTATCACAAGCCGCAGGGCCAGCCGGTCACGCCGCAGGTGGCCGGCGAAAGTGCGAGCGAATCGACTGAAGAAACCGTGATGGAACGGCTGCCGGCCGTGCGCGGCTCACGCTGGCTGGTCGTGAACACCATGCAGGCAGGTGATAGCGGGTTGCTGATTCTCACTACCGATGGCCGCCTCGCGGACGCGTTGCGGCGCCGTTCGGAACAGGTGCCATCTGCGTACGTGGCGCGCGTGCTGGTGCCGACTCCCGAATTCGATCCCGCGACGCTGTCGCGCACGGTTCGTTTCGATGAACAGACGGTGGCGTTCGAAAGCATCGAGCCAGCAGGCGGTGAGGGCACGAATCGCTGGTTCCGTGTCGAGGCTGCTCATGCGCATCGGCGCGCCGCGGTGCGCGCACTGTTCGAAACCAACGGACTCAAGGTCAGCCGTGTGATCCAGGTGAAGTTCGCCGATATCGAGCTGCCGCGAGACCTGCCGCGCGGCAAGCATCGCGCGTTGTCGGACAAGGAGGTCGAGCGCTTGTACCAATTCGTGCAGCTGGAACCGCCGGCCGAGCCGCCCGGCCCTCGTTCGGGACGCCGGCCGGGTTCCAAGTCGAGCGGGCGCGGCAAGCCCCGTAAGTCCTCGAATCGGCCGAGCCGTCCGCCAGTGCCGGAGCGCGAAGCCACCGACGATTCCCGACGACGTCCCGGCGGCCGCAGGGTTACTGGCAGTCGAAAGTCCGGCCGCTGACCCCCTTGCTGTCCGGGCCGAACAGGAACAGGTAGGGTGCGACGATGGTCTCCGGCGCAGCCAGCTTGCTGCGGTCCTCGGCCGGATAAGCCTGCAGTCGCATGTTGGTGCGTACCTTGCCGGGATCCAGGCTGTTGACTCGCAGCGTCGGCACCGATTCCAGTTCGTCCGCCAGCATCCGCATCAAGCCTTCGCTGGCCCACTTGGAGGCCAGATACGCGCCCCAGTAGGCGCGCGGTCGCGGCACCACGCCGCTGGACGTGAAGACGATCGATGCGTCCGACGATTTCCTCAGCAGCGGCAGCAGGCGCTGCGTCAGCAGGAACGGCACGTTCGCGTTGACATGCATGGTGCGCAGCCACTTGCTCGCCTCGTAGTGCTCGACAGGTGCGCGCTCGCCCAGCATCGCTGCGTTGTGCAACAGGACATCGAGACGCCCGAATTCCTTGTCGATGGCGGCGGCCAGCGCCTCGTATTCGGCGGCACCGGCTTTTTCCAGGTCGAGCGGCAGGATCGAGGGACGTGGCTGTCCGGCGCCGACGATCGAGTCGTAGACCGCTTCGAGCCGTTTGACGTTGCGGCCGTGCAGAATGACTCGCGCACCGTGCGCCGCCGCCGCCTGTGCAACGGCCTTGCCGATGCCTTCGCTGGCGCCGGTGATCAGGATGACTCGGTCGTGCAGCAGGTCGGCTGCCGCGCGGTAGGTTCTGGGGTCGAGCATGGGTCAGGGTAGGGGTGGCGCTGTCGGTGATGAGTGATTCGGTAGCCGATGATCGTAACGGCTGATTGCTGGCTGCGTCATTCCCGCGGCGGTCGATTGCGGACGGTCGTCATTCTCACACCGAGCTTGCCGCCGCTCGGTCGAGGTCAACTGCCGTCGGCTTGCCAAAGGCGCTCCGATCCACTCGTCACTGCCGTTCATTCGGCACTGTCGCGCAAACGGGAGTCCATCCGCTTGCTTGGGTGGATTCACGCACGAAGGCGAATTCGGCGCGGGAATGACCCGAGTGAATCGGACCTGCCCCAACGCGGCTTGGGGGAGCCGGGCGCCGCTAGCCGGTGCTGCGCGCTGCGCGCCAGGCAAGCCAGGGTTTTTCCACCGGCCCCAGCTCGATGCGCTGCGTTGCGACCGCATAGTTGCTGCGCGCGATGCGCTCGAGCAGGCGGCGGTGCAGTGCGGCCATGACCAGCAGCGGGCGCAAGTATGCCCGCAGGTCGCGGTCAAAGGCAGTGATTTCTGCATCCAGATCCGGGGCGATGGCATGGTGGAAGCGGGCCAGCACCGCACGAGTCTTGGAGTTGAGCTCTTTCGAGCGCAACTCCTCGATGCCCACCGCGTCTTTCTGCAACTCGTCCAACGGCAGATACAGGCGGCCATCGTAGGCATCCTGCCGCACGTCGCGCAGGATTTCCGTCTGCCGCACGCCGATACCGATTCGATTCGCCGCCGTGCGCACCGGCTCTTCCGGCGCCGCCGGCAGCAGCAACATGGCGATCATTTCCTGGATCGTTCCGCCGCTGCGCGAGCAGTAGGCGCGCAGCTCGCGCAGATTCAGGTACGTCATGCGGGCGAGGTCCATGTCGGCCGCCGCCAGCAGTTCGTGCAAACGGGAGAAATCCTTCCGCTCGAAACCCGGCAACGCATGCAGCGTGCGTGTCGCCGGATGCTGCGGATTGGCGTTCACCAGCCGATCGATCTCTTGTCGCCACCATTGCAGGCGGGTATGCGCCACGTCGTGATTGGGGTTCTGCGCCGATTCGCGGATTTCCGCATCGATCACATACAGCGCAGTCACGGCAGCACGCAGCGGCTGCGGGGTATACAGCAGTGCGAAGTACCGCATCGAGCCGGGTGGCGCGGCACGGTTGATCTGGGAATCATCGAGTGCAGAGGGAATGGACATCGGGCGTGAGCGGTTCTGCGTTGGACGAGCCCGCCCTTGTGGCGAAGAGCTTGTCTCCGCGCCGGCGGGAGTTGACGGGATGATTCGTGGCAAGGGCGGGAAGGACAGGATAGAGCGATTGCGGCAGATCTGTATCAGCCGCTGCCTTTCGCGGCCTGCTGCGATTCCTCGTCTTCCTTCTTCAGCTGCGGATCCCGGGCCAGCCGGTCGAGCGGCTCGATCGCCTCGATCTCGCGATCCGGGCGCACGCCCAGCTCGGTGAACTTGCGGGCGCCGGGCAGGACCTGGCGCTCCAGCGAGCCGACCGCGGCGTTGAACGAATCGATGCTGCCGTTCAGGCTGCGGCCGAGGCGGCCGAGATGGCCGGTGAAGACGGCCAGGCGCTTGTACAGGTCCTGCGCCAGCGTGCGGATGGTTTCGGCGTTCTGCGCCAGCGCGGTCTGGCGCCAACCGTAGGCCACCGTCTTGAGCAGCGCGACGAAGCTGGAGGGCGTGGCGATGATGACGTCCTGGCGGATGGCGTCCTCGATCAGGTTGGGCAGCTCGGCCAGTCCCGCCGACAGGAACTGATCGCCCGGGATGAACAGGATCACGAAGTCCGGGCTCTTCTCGAACTGGTTCCAGTAGCTCTTGGCGCCGAGTTGCCGCACCCGTTCGGCGAGCGCCAGCGCATGGCGGCGCAGCGCCGCGTTGCGAGTCTCGTCGCTGGCCGCATCGACGGCTTCGAGATAGGCATCCAGCGGCGTTTTGACGTCGACCACCAGGTCGCGGCCGTCCGGCATGTGCACGATCATGTCGGGCCTGAGATTGCCGTCCTCGGCGCGCACGTGGACCTGCTCGCTGAAATCGCAGTGCTCCACCATGCCGGCGAGCTCGGCGAGCCGGCGCAGCGTCAGCTCACCCCATTGACCTCGCACCTCCGGACGGCGCAACGCGTTCACCAGCGTGCGGGTCTCGCGCTGCAGCGCCTGCTGGCCCAGGGTTACGCTTTCGAGCGAGGCCCTGAGGCTGCCGAACGTCTCGGCGCGCTCTTTTTCTATGCGCAGCATCTGCTGCTCGGTCTTGCCGAGCGCTTCGCGGATCGGCGCCAGCATGGCTTCGATCGCTTTCTCGCGCTGGGTCAGTGCCGCCGCGGCGGTTTGCTGGTGCTGGCCCAGATGCTCGCGCGCCAGCTTGAGAAAGACTTCGCCGTTGGCGCGCAGCGACTGGCCGGCGACGGCTTCGAAGGAGGATTGCAGGCGTTCGGAGGCGAGCTGCAGCGCTTCCAGCCGCTCCTGCTCCAGCTGCTGTTCGGTCTTGATCTGCGATTTCAGCACCGCCAGCTCGACGTGCAGCGCCTCGGAGCGCTTGCGATTCAGCAGCGAGACGATCAATCCGCCGAGCAGCAGCCCGAGCAACAGCGCCGCGACGGCCGCCGACAGCAGAGAGCCGTTCACCGCGCGGACTCCGGATCGCGGCGTAGATGCATCATGTAGTTCACGTCGACATTGGCGCTGCGCCAGGCCGTTTCCAGCAGAGGGTGGTATTCGAGACCGGCAATGTCGAGGACCGTCAGCCCGGCATTGCGCGCCCAGCGCGCCAGCTCCGACGGCCGGATGAAGCGCGAGTACGTGTGCGTGCCGCGCTCGAGCAGGCCCATGACGTACTCCGCGCCGACGATGGCCAGCAGCCAGGATTTGAGATTGCGATTGAGCGTCGACACCACGATGTCGCCGCCTGGCTTCACCAATGTGCGCAGTGCGCGCAGTACGCCGGCCGGATCCGGAACGTGTTCGAGCATTTCCAGGCAGGCGACCACGTCGTACCCGCCCGCCGAGTGCGCGGCATGATCCTCGGCCGATTCACGCACGTAGCGGATGGACAGGCCCGATTCCAACGCATGCAGCTCGGCGACCTCGATGGTGGCCGTCCCCAGGTCGATGCCCGTGACATTCGCGCCGCGCCGAGCCAGGTTTTCGCTGAGCAGTCCGCCGCCGCAGCCCACATCGAGAACGCGCTTGCCGTGCAGGCCGCCAACGCGCGCTTCGATGTAATCGGCACGAACCGGATTGAGAACGTGCAGCGGCCGGAATTCGCCCTTGGGATCCCACCAGCGCTGCGCGGTGGCATCGAAGCGGGCGATCTCCGCCGGATCGTGGTTCTTGCCGGAAGCGTGGGAGTGCGTCTGATTCATGGGGAGGAGATTCTCGTCTGCCAGCGCCGCGCCCGCTGCAGCACGTCGTCGATGTCCAGGCGCGTGAGCCGGCCATCGGCCAGCAAGCGGCGGCCGGCGACCCACACATCGCAGACCTGATCCCGCGACACCGAGTAGATCAGCTGCGCGGCGGGATCGTACACCGGTTGCGTATGCGCCCGGCCGAGATCGATGCAGCACAGGTCGGCCCATTTGCCGGGCACCAGCGAGCCGATGGCGTCGCCCAAGCCGAGCGCCCGGGCCGCGTTGAGAGTCGCCGCACGCAGCCAGTCGTGGGCGCCCAGAGGGGCATCGACCAACGGACTCAGGACGACGCTGTCATGCGTCACGCCGCGCGCGAGCAGGGCGGCGGTGCGCATTTCGTCCAGCTGGCTCAGGTCGTTGTTGCTGGCGGCGCCATCCGTGCCGAGCGCCAGGTTGATGCCGCGGGCGTGAATGGCGGGGGTCGGACAGACGCCATTGCCCAGCTTGAGGTTGGATTGCGGGCAATGAACGATGCTGATGCCGCCGCGGGCGGCACGGTCCAGGTCGCTGTCGTCGACGTGCACCATGTGCACCGCCGACAGCAATGGCGACAACAACCCCAGGCGTTCCAGTCGTGCCAGCGTCCGCTCGCCGTTGTGCACCGGGTCGGTCCGGCTTTCGTTGACATGCATGGTCACCGGCAGCTCCAGCTCGTCGGCCGTGCGCTGCACGCGCAGCAGCGTCTCGTCGCTGACGGCCCGGGGTGTGTAGGGCGCCATGGCGGTGGTGATCAGCGGATCGTCGCGATACTCGTCGTGCAGGCGCAGGCCCTTCTCCAGGTATTCGTCGGCGCCGTCGGCCCAGAGCGTTGCGCCTTCCAGGATCGGCAGTCCGATGCAGGCGCGGATGCCGGCGGCCGCGGCCGTGTGCGCCACCACGTCGGGAAACAGGTGCATGTCGGCGAAGCAGGTGGTGCCGCTGCTGAGCAGGTCGGCGATGGCCAGGTCGGTGCCGTCGCGCACATATTCGGCGTCGATCCAGCGCTGCTCCAGCGGCCAGACCTGCTTTTCCAGCCAGTGCCGCAGCGAGCTGCTTTCGGCAGCCCCGCGCAGCAGCGTCATCGCCGCATGTGTGTGCGCGTTGACCAGACCGGGCAGCAGTACATGTCCGGGACGCTCGATCCGTTCGAGCGCCGCGAACTGCTCGCCGGCCACGGCGGTCGGTACCACGGCCACGATCCGGCCCTGCTGGAGTGCCACCGTGTGATGCTCGAGCACGCGGCCCGCGGGCTCGATCGGAACGACCCAGCGCGCCGCGATCAGCGTGTCGACTTGTTGCATGGGACCTTGAGGATTGCCAATTCCGCACCGGCTGTGAAAAGCCGCGCGCGAGTATAGCTTGGGAGGCACACCGGCAGTTCGGCCAGGCGCCCGGCTGTGATAGAATTTGAGACTTTATCGCTCCTATCGATCCAACTGGACCGACCCGACCGAACATGGCAGAAATCGCGCGCGAAATCCTGCACGTCAATCTCGAAGACGAGATGCGCAAGTCGTATCTCGACTATGCGATGAGCGTCATCGTGGGGCGTGCCCTGCCGGACGTGCGCGACGGTCTCAAGCCGGTGCATCGGCGCATCCTGTTCGCGATGCACGAGAGCAACAACGTCCATTCCCGGCCGTACGTGAAGTGCGCGCGCGTGGTGGGTGACGTGCTCGGCAAGTATCACCCTCACGGCGATACCTCCGCCTACGACGCCCTGGTGCGCATGGCGCAGGACTTCTCGATGCGCTACCTGCTGGTGGACGGGCAGGGCAACTTCGGCTCGATCGACGGCGACATGCCGGCGGCCTACCGCTACACCGAGTGCCGCATGACGGCGCTGGCTTCGGAACTGCTGGCCGACATCGACCGCGAGACGGTGGATTTCGTCGACAACTACGACGGCAAGGAGCAGGAGCCGGTGGTGCTGCCGACGCGGGTGCCGCACCTGCTGGTGAACGGCGCCTCCGGCATCGCGGTGGGCATGGCCACCAACATCCCGCCGCACAACCTGGGCGAGGTGGTCAGCGCCTGCATCGCGCTCATCGACGATCCGAACCTGTCGCTGGCCGCGCTGATGCAGCACATCCCCGGCCCGGATTTCCCCACTGCCGGCATCATCAACGGCGCGGCCGAGATCGCCACCGCCTACGCCACCGGCCGCGGCCGCGTCTACATGCGGGCGCGCACCACCATCGAAGAGGACGACAAGGGGCGGCAGGCCATCATCGTCACCGAGCTGCC